>CAZHIY010000231.1:0-3966 GCA_964533085.1 uncultured Thermoplasmatales archaeon
TTGTTCATTGGTGGGTAACACAAAAAGGAAAAGAAAAAATTAGTAAATCAAAAGGAGGAGTCGAGCATATCAATGAAGCTGCAACAATGTATGGTGTTGATGCCATGCGACTATATTATGCTCATGTTGGATCTCCTTTTGTTGATATAGAATGGGACTCAGAAGCTGTATTCAAATATAAAAACAGACTTGCTAGTATATACAAATTAATAGAACAAATAAATAATCTAAAAGATATTAAAGATGAAAATCTTGACAATTGGTTGAAAAGCTCGATGCAAAGAACAATAAAAAAGACGATAGATGCTTTTGAAAATTATGATTTAAGAATTGCCACAAATGAGATATTCTTTGAATGCCAAAAAAATATACAATGGTATATAAAAAGAGGAGGTGGTAATAAAAAACTTCTTGACAAATTTATAAAAATTTGGATAAAATTAATGACACCTATTACTCCACATTTTTCAGAAGAAATTTGGCATAGAGATACTAACACATTTATTTCAAATGAAGCGTATCCGGAATACAATAAAAAAGAAATTTTTGAAAAAGAAGAGGTAGGAGAATATCTTTTATCAAAAGTTGTAGATGATATCTCAAAAATTTTAAAAGTTACAAAAATTGAACCTAAAAAAATTATTATTTATACATCACCTTCTTGGAAGCAAAATATTTACAGAAATGCAATTGAACTTTCTGATAAAAATAAATTAAATGTTGGAACTATTATGAAGGAAGTTATGAGTGATCCTAAAATGAAATCACTCGCTAAACAGATCTCTCAATTTGTAAATAAGCTTCCTGGTGAAATCATGAAGTTAAATGAAAATGATAAAAGACGATATCTTATTGAAATAAAAGAATATGATTACTTAAAAAAATCAATAGAATATCTAAAAAATGTTTTTTCATCTAAAATTGAGATTTATGATACTGATGATAAAGATATTTATGACCCTGCTGATAAAATTCGATTTGCTATTCCATTAAGACCAGCAATTTACATAGAATAAATTTCTAATAAAATAAAGATATCTTTATTTAGAAGATTTCTTTTTCAAATCCTTTTTTGAAAAATATATCATAAATAGACTACCGATGATAATAAAAACAAACCCAACTGTTATTATGTAATATAGGACTGAATCACTGATAGATGGTCTTTGATTCACATATTCAATATAACAAAATGTTAGAAAACCAAGGATTATGAAAATCAGTCCGATTATGTATGAAGATAATTCTTTTAATACTGACATATAAAAACCATTAACCAAAAAGTATGTATAAATTTTACTGGTTTAAAAAATTTAAACATGGATAATGGTTTTTGGTTTTCCTTTTATTTCAGGAGGTAATTGGCCAATATTAAATTGAGAAGTAGTTGTTTCACAATAATAATATTTTTTACCATCATCCTCAACATACTCACCATGATCTCCATCTAAATAAATTCCTGTTGCAAGATGCCCAGAGTTTTTTTCTTCAAGTTTATAAAACAATAATACTACATCATACCCTAATGCATCCATTATCGATGCAAATAAAATTGCTGAATCCTCACAATCACCGGTCTTATCAACCAATGTCTCAACTGGAAACTTCCAATATTCAACGCAGCCCTGACTTTCATTATCAAGTGAGTAATCAACATTCACCTGTACGAATCTAAGAATAAAATTAGCTGTTGAAACTTTATTAAACCTTTTACTATCTGCAAGTGATTTAAGCTCATTTGCAAAATCAATAATGACTTTTTCTTTTGAAGTAACAAAAGCAACCATTGCTTCCTTTGGAAATGGCTGATCTTGAGGCGATCTATCAATATTTGCATTTACATATTTTTCATATGTATCAATTGGTATACTCATTGTTAGTTTCCAAGTATAATTGTTAAAAAACCATTTATATATTCTATTTATATTGTAATCATCTGGTAATGTCTCATCTGAAAGAACTATATTATACCATAATTTTCCTTTATCTCCCTCCGTAAATCCAGTTCCATCGATTACATTTTCTTTGTTATCAATTTGTAAAATGAGAGTTTTTTTACTGTTTTCTTTGTTTATATCAATTATATCGTCACTACCTATAATATCATAATCATACATTATGATTTCAATAGTCGTATACGGATTATTAGTATCATCAGGAATATCATAATAAATAGAATCATGTTGTATCTCTTTTAACTTGTTTAGCCGCACCTTCCATCGTTTACCATTATCATCAAGTTTTTTTATACTCTCGCCATTAATTTTAATATCAAAGTATATCTGAGCCCATTTTAAAATATCAACTCTAGATGTTACAATAAACTTTTCAATAATAATTTCAAAAGAAAGGTCTACAAATGGATTTATATCTGAATTATCTCCAAAACCATCTTCATCTGTATCGCTCCATTCATTTGGATCATTGGGAAAGGTATCGGTATTATCTCCAACTCTATCACCATCTGAATCCTTCCATTCATCTGGATCATTTGGGAATTCATCAAGCTCCAAAGGAGGATTAGTTGTACTGTCTTGTTTGTCTTTTCCTGGATTCCATCTATCAGGATAACCATCATCATCAGTATCAGCACTAGCCGAAGGATCTGATGGAAAATCATCTATTTCATCTGGTACTCCATCTGCATCTGTGTCTGGTTTATTAGATATATCAGAACTAACAGAGTTGTTATTATCAAGAAAAGTACATCCAGTAAGACTAGATAGTATAATTATTGAAATTAATACTAAAGCTACTTCTTTCTTAATCATTTTTAATTAAAATAATAGTATATTTTTATATATAAAAACCTTCTGATACAATATTTTTAAAACATTGACTTTATCCACCTTTTATCATTAATCTAATAATAAAAATTATTGTAACCATTATATATTCAGTATCTGATTATAATATTGAGGGAGGTCAGAACTGAATGTTAAATCAGAGTAGCATTATTTGTAAAACTCTAGTAGTTGGAGTTATACTCAATATTATATCTTTCATACTCAGGCCTCTATATCATATAATTCCTTTGCTGGATGCCTATCGAAAGTAAACATAGGAATAAAAAGAGGAATATCGAAAAAGAACAACCATATAATATTAGGCATAACCAATACACAAGGTGAAAAAATAATTTTAGGAAAGTCTAAAGGTCGACCCCAGTAGTTGCCACCCCAAGTGTTATTTCTCCAATTATATCTGATTAATCCTAATATATCTCCATCCATCCCAGCATTATTTTTATTGTTGAAAATATTGTTATTGATTACCTTATTTTTACTTGAAGAGCTTATTGAAATTCCATCTCGATTATTTACTACACTATTATATTGTATAATGTTATTTTCACAACCTAAAAGCCATATTCCCAATTGGCCATGTGATGAGATATTATTACGAGTTATTATGTTGTTATTACTTTGAGAGTGGAGAAAAATTCCATGGTATTTATTTGAATATATAATATTTTCCTCAATAACATTGTTCTTAGACCATACAACATAAACTCCAAATTCATTGTTTTCACTGACTTCATTACGTTGGATCATATTATTATTTGACTCGTTTCCCAAGTCGCACCCAATTGCAATTCCTATATCATTATCTCTTATAATATTGTCTTTTATAGTGTTATTATGGGATCTAGTTTCTATACCACAGCAATGTTCTGGCCAGGTTCCTCTAAGGTAACTTCCTTGAATGGTGAAACTTTGAACGAGTACGCCATCAGATTTTATATGTATAACATCTGCATCCTCTGTTCTCTCTCCATCAATAATTGTTGTATTCTTATCCTCTCCTATCAGATTTATAGATTTGTCAATAACCACATTTTCATAATATGGTGATGAGTCATCAAGAACAAACACCGTATCACCAGGTTTTGCATTATCAACAGCATCCTGAATCGTTGTGTAGTTTTCAGGACCACTTCCACCGACAAAAAGAATGTTACCATTT
>CAZHIY010000232.1:0-3959 GCA_964533085.1 uncultured Thermoplasmatales archaeon
AATTGGAAAAACTTTTACGAAAAGAACTGTGCTTATCTTAAGCTATACAAATACAATAATATAATTTTATACCTCAGTTATAATGGTTTTAACACTTGATTGTTATGTTTTTAATGTTTTATGTTAACGTTTTTTATTATTATTTATTGTTTTTTTCTGGAGTTTCAATATTTGAAATTTTTCTTCTCCTGTTGTTAAAAAAATACTTACATTTTTTTTTTGAAATTAATAGAGAGAGTATAATATAATAAAATAGTAACTTGATTTGTTCATTATCACCAGCTACTAAGACTCCATCAATGACATTGACATTGGTATATTTGAAATACATATCAAGTGATGGTCCAGTGTCAATCTCTACATCACAATCTTCAAAACCAAAACCTTTTTGGGTCCTTTCTTTTTCCATATTTTTTGCCTTACTAGATAGAACTCAATCTAGTCCCCATCGGAAGAATAACCATAGGTTTAAGAGTAAAATATTTATATTTTTCAACGTTGTTGATATTAGGTATTATACCAGTTATTTACTCCTGATAATGAACCGTACTATCGCAGTACTTTTTTTGCAAAACCCTGATTTTCAAGGTAAAAAAATCAATGTTAATATAAGTATATATATCTCTAATTTCTGAAAAATAACATAGATTGATAAGATGTTGAGGATCTATAACACCTTGATATAAAACTATTAACACTATATTTTTATGAAAATTTCAAGAAAATGGTGGATTAATATTTTATTTTTTTAAATTTTTTTTTTTTGTCTACTAGAGAGAGGTATATAATCATTATTTTTGAATTTTGATGGTGGTGTTTTAGGAAAGTGATGCGGATTTCAAAATCCGTTAATAAACTCCGTATTGTTTTTCTATGATGGTTAATAAAATTATTATTGTTAAGTTCATTATTGATTCACTGAGTCAATTTTCTATTTATGATAACGATCATGATAAAAAATAATAGTTTGGTAACTCCAATTTTAAACACCCTCTCGCATTGGTCCAGCAGTACGAATAGTAAATGCCCAGCCACTTCATCCTTTTTGTTATACGTGTGTTTAAGACCAATTATATCAATTCTTTTTCTATTGTCGATACTCATTATAGTTAAATTTATATCAAAATATCCTATTAAAGCCTTGGAAAATCATATTCTTATACATTTGTATCAGTTGATCCTGATGGTGATGATGTGTTTTATTTTGTTGATTGGGGTGATGGAAATGGGCTTAATGATACAATAACTATTACAGTTACATCTACCAGCAGTCAGACGCTGTATGGAAATATATTTAATGATCAATCAGAATTGATAGCAGAAGATCGTCTTATGACTGAAAATCCGAGTGGTACCTACAAATATACATGGAATGGTAAAAATGATAGCAATGGATATGTACTGGAAGGAACCTATACTATAAGGATATCGGATAATCCTGCTTCTGATGGAGACACTATTGGTACAGTAGAAGTAGATCTTACTCCTCCAAGTTCACCTTCAATTTCAATTAATGGAGGTGCATCATATACAACAGCAAGTAACATAAGTCTTGTTATAAGTGCTACAGGTGCATCAAAAATGAAGGTGAGCAATTATGCTAATTTTTCTGGTGCTACCTGGGAGAATTATGCTACTTCAAAATCTTTTCAACTTAGTTCTAGTGATGGTACTAAAACTGTTTATATTAATTTTAAGGATCAAGCTGGTTCAAATGTATCAACCTCTGATTCAATAACGTTAGATACAGCTGTAAGCACACCTTCACTTTCAATAAATGATGGGGCAAGCTCAACAGGTAATCTAAATGTTGAACTAACAATAACAGCATCTGATGCTACTTATATGAAAATTGATAATGATACCGCTTTTACTAATATGTCTTCTTGGATAGCTAAGGCAAACACCTATAATTTCACCTTACCCTCTGGTTCTGATGGTTCAAGAACCGTCTATCTTCGTGTTAAAGATGATGCAGGTAATACAAAGACCACTTCTGATTCGATAACGGTTGATACACAATCACCAACTAATCTATCTATCTCGATAGATAGTGGTGCATCTTATACTAATACCATATTGGTAAACCTAACGATATCTGCAAGTGGTGGGCCATCAAAAGTCTATTTAAGTAATGATGGAAGTAGTTGGACAGAATATGATTATTCAACATCTTCATCCTGGAATTTAACTACTGGTGATGGGCTTAAAACCATTCATTACAAAGCAGCAGATGCTGCGGGCAATAATGCAACAAAGATTACAGCACAAATTACACTTGATACAACCAATCCATCACCCGTTACGCTAAGTTCGCCAACATCTGCTACAACAGTTTCAACACAAACACCACAATTCACCTGGTCAGATCCAAACAGCGACACAAAGAATTATTATATTCAGATTCTTCAATCAGGAAATACAGTTCAAAGTAGTTATTCAAATAGTATGAGTTATAATGCAAGTACTCTTGCCACTGGATCTTATAGTTGGAAGGTTACAATATATGATAGAGCAAACAACTATGCCTCAACCAGTCAAAGATCGTTCACTATTTCAGTAACTGGACTACCGATTCCTTCACCAACATATCCATCAAATGATGCAAAGTACAACAATTCTAATATTAATACAGTACTAAGATGGTCTCAAGTAACTAGTGCAACCTACTATGATGTGAAATACGGATTATCCTCAGGAAACCTAAATTATAGTGGTACCTCTGTCCAATATGGACTTTCTTATACTATTAATACTCCCACTTTAACTCACGGAGATACTGTCTATTGGCAGGTAAGAGCAAGAAACTCAACGACTTCTACGAATTATTCATCTGTCCGTAGTTTTAGAATTGATACTCAAGCTCCAACAAGTCAAAGCATTTCAATAAAGGCAGGTAGTTTATACACAACATCTACAACAGTCACCTTAACTTTGAGTGCTACAGGTGCTGACTATATGATGATTAGTAACTATGAAAATTTTAGTGGCGCAAGTTGGGTAAGTTATAAAACGACAAAGTCCTGGACCCTTATTTCAGGAGATGGAACAAAAAATGTATATTTCAAAACAAAAGATAGTTCAGTTGGTGATCAAGGTTCGTCAGATTATGCAAATATCGCTTCTGCAACTAATGATGATATCATTCTTGATACAACAGCTCCAACTGTAGCGGCACAATCACCTAGTTCTGGTGGTACAACTCAAACTACATCAAATCTAGCGATTAGAGCAACTTTGAGTGATAGTGGGTCTGGTATTAATACAAGTTCAGTTACTATTGTTGTTGATGGATCTTCAGTTACTCCAACTCTTGTGACAAGTTCATTGGCTCGTTACGTAATGCAATCAATTTCAACAGGTTCACACTGGGTAAATATTACTGCAAAAGATAATGTTAGTTATACTGGATACAAAAACTGGACATTTTCAGTTTCTACTTCTTCTGAAGAATCACCTGGAGGAGGATTTATACCATCTGTATCACCTTCAAGTATTACAATTTCTCATGAACCAACAACAATAACAAATACAGATTATGTTGCTATAACAGCTAATATCAACAATTGGGGAACAGACTTCGAAAGCGTTGATCTAATTTGGAATGACAGTACAGATCACTCCAAATCAATGATCTTGCAATCAAACACAACATATACTTCAACAATAGGTCCTTTTTCTGAAGGAGTTACAGTAAAATATTCTGTTTTGGCTTTAAACAGTGCATTCCAAGAACTAAGTTCTAGTACCAACAGCTTTACAATTAAAGATTATAACAGCCCAACTATATCTAGTTTTACTCCCAGTAATGGTTCAGTAATAACAAATCAGAAGCCGACTATCAAAATTACTTTTTCTGATCCAGGGGGTATAGATGCAAGTAGCATAAAGATTACAGTTGATAAAAACGATGTTACTGAAGAATCAACAATAACTTCTACATCAGTTGTTTACACTCC
>CAZHIY010000233.1:0-3898 GCA_964533085.1 uncultured Thermoplasmatales archaeon
AGATCTGCATCAATCTTATTTACCATTGAAGTTGCTTTTTCAAAGATTTTTTCATTAAAATCTGTTCCATAATTACAATGAATATCAGAAATGTGAGCTATTTTCATAGAACCTGATAAAAAAATATTCTTTAAATGCTTTATCTACATATTTAATTTTTATTGACGATAATTCTTATGTTGTTTTCCTCTTGTTTTGCTTCAAAATTTGTATTAAGGAACTGCTTAATCAACCACATATTTGTTTGTGCATGATTACTTATTTTTTTAACAATGCAGGTGGATGATTCTTTTCCAAATGCCATATAGGGAAGAATTTGATCAAATGCATATATATCTAAAGTTGAATTTGAATTTATCTCACTTAAAAGATTATTTACAACATTTTTACCGATCTCTTCAGAAGATACTCCCCTTTCTCCAAGCACACTTGAACCTAATATAACATTACTAGATTCTGTCCAAATTGTTATACCGGTACCTGGAGATAGCGTAGAACTTTTTTCAATAGAAATATCTGCTAGTAAATTATTTTTCAGAAGTGTTCGAATTGTGGTATGTTTAATTCTTTTACTAATGTTACTTGAAAGCTGACCGATATTTACAATCCCTCTAACTTTAGAAAATTCAGTTTCTATATCAAGTTTCAATGGTCTAATGTTAGAACAAGGATTGATAGTTATTTCTGCTTCCCCTCCTCCTTTTGGATAATAACCACGTTTTATTAGTTTAACCTCTACATTTATACCAATTTTTTTTATAATCGGGATATAAACATGTTGAAAATAATCCCAGGTTGGAGCCCATTTAATATCTGATCCACCAGTCAATCGTATGATTATCTTGTTATCAGTTTTTAAAGATGCAAGAATTAGTGCTTGAAAAACAAGAGTTATACTACCGGCTGTTCCAATATCAAATTTGAAATCTCCTCCATTAAATTTATCTGGTATAAATGTAAGATTAGATGAACCTATTTCTAGGTTTTTTGTTTCAGCATTACTGAGTTCCTTAATACTTTTTATCACCATATAATGCTGTGCCTTAATTCCTGGATTTGGACGATTAGCACGAATATTAGTTATTTTTACAGGTTTATCAAAAATAGTTGATAATGCTACAGCATTTCTAAGAATTTGTCCTCCTCCTTCACCATATGACCCATCGATTTCTAACAATGTTTATCACCAAGACTACCTGTTAATAGATTCTAATAACATTTTAAGAGATGCATTACATGTACTTTTTTTATTTTCAAGTCTGGTTCCATAGAATTGAAATCTTTTAACAATTGTATTATCAAAAGTAGATATAGCAATATAAACTAGACCAACTGGTTTATCTTCTGTTCCACCAGTGGGACCTGCAATTCCTGTTGTCGCTATTCCAATATCAACATTAGATTTTTTTCTAACACCCTCTGCCATTTCTTTTGCAACCTGTTCGCTTACTGCACCATATCTATTTAAAGAATCTTCAGAAACATCTAAAAGCTCAGTTTTTGCTTTGTTATTATAGGATATGATTCCTCTATCAAAATATTCAGAACTTCCTGAAATATTTGTAAAAGTATGTGAAATCAAACCGCCAGTACAAGATTCAGCTGTAGCAATCTTAAGACTTTTATCTTTTAGGATGATAGAAATTTTATCAAGAATTTCATCACTTTTTAAACTCATAAGCTTATTTTGGAAATGAGGATTTGATATATAAAGGATTTACATAAATAGACATTAAAGGTTATATATAGAAATCCTTATGCACTGCATTATATCAAATTGCGATTAACTGCTCCCGTGGTGTAGTCCGGCCAATCATTCTGGCCTTTCGCGGATTGAAGTAATCAATTATTATTAAATTATTCAATCCGAAGTCAGCCAGCTACTCGGGTTCGAATCCCGACGGGAGCACTAATTTACTAGTAAATTATAAAAACTCTAAGTGTATTTCTTTTTTGGTGAATTAATTTGGGTAAGACTGAAACTATCAAAAAAAGAGCTATCTGGGTCTACGCGCCAACACTAGAACAAAGAGAACAATGGGACAGCATCGCAAAAAATAATGGAATGCCATTATCCAAATGGATAGTTCATACTATTGAAGATTCAATCCTTGAACCAGCGGATGAATCAAAAAGTAAAAAAGATATTGAAGAAGAGAATAAAAACCTGCGAAAGGAGATATATGAATTACAAAGTAGATTACGACAAGTAACAATCATCAGGGACAACTTAGAAAGAGAAATAAGAAGATATCGTGCAGAACCATTTTTAGATACATCTTTTGAAGGTGTAAGACAGTATAATAAGGAATTGATATCACTTCTTAGAAATGCTAAAGCTGTAGATGGTAAGAATAGGTTTGTTGATAATGATGAGATACTTTCTCGTCTTGGAGTAGATTTTTCAGAGACCAATTCTGTTAAGGCTATTTCAAGTCAATTATCACGTCTGGAGGGTTATGGTTTGATTGTATCAGGTACTAAGGGGTGGAGATGGAAGGAAGAGTAGCTAAAAAGAAGACGATTATTATTCCTGATTTTAATCAACTAAGTAATAATGAGTTAATTAATGAATATCTTCTTGATATAAAATGTACTAATCTCACAGGTAATACTGTTGTTAATTATTATTCTTGTTTAAAGGAGTTTAAAGGTTTTTTTAATAAGTCTTTGTTGGATGTTGATATCTCTGATTTGAAAAGGTTTAAAATATTTATTGAGAATAAAAAGAATAGATTTGGTAAACCGCTTAGTTCTTCCACGATCAGTCGTTATTTCACAGCAGTTGAATCTTTTTATGAGTTCTTGGAATTTGAAGAGTATATTGATAAAAGCCCTATGCCTAAGTTCAGACGTAGATATCTGAAAGAGTATAAAAAGAAGAAATACACTGGTGATTCCCGTAGGAAGATTATCTCTGTTGAAGAAATGAGTGCTTTGGTGAATTCTATTATGGATCCACGTGATAAAGCTGTTGTAGTATTGCTCGCTAAAACAGGTATACGTCGGAGGGAGCTTATGAATTTAGATGTTGAGGATATCGATTGGGTTGAACAATGTATACATCTCAAGTCAACTAGGAAACGGACTAATTTGGATGTGTTTTTTGATGACGAGTGTGCGAGGATATTAAAAAGATGGATGATCAGTAGAAATAATAGAAAAAACACGGGTACAAAAGCATTGTTTTTGAATGAGCGTGGAGGAAGATTAGGTAGGAATGCTGTTTATGAGCTTATTGTTAAATATGCAACACGAATCGGTTTACATGATCCTAATAGCCATCAGATTCAGGATAGATTCACTCCACATTGTACCAGACATTGGTATACCACAATGTTACTTAGGAATGGTATGAGACGTGAATATGTGAAGGAGTTACGTGGTGATGCCCGTCAGGAGGCAATTGATATCTATCACCATATAGATAAAAAAGACCTTAGAGATTCATATCTTGCCTGTATACCACAACTAGGAATATGTTAAAAAAAAATGAATTTTTGAATATTTCATATTAATGTTTAGGAACAGCATGACCACATAGTGATACTAGCGCCCAAATGACACCACATTTATATGTTTTATATCAGTTATTATATAATGGTTATTTTTTGGGCTATAAATCCTCTAAAATATCCCTACTAATAGAGCTTTTTTAATAATTTTTCCGAAAAAAGAATTTCTAAAAAATCTTTTTCTAGTGTTTGAAAATCATTCTCATCACTGTCATCTATCTTATTTATAATCCATTTTTTCAATTGATGTTTCCTAATAATTAAATCTAATTCTTTTTCCTTCTCAGGATTAATATTATATATAGGAGTTTTCCATGTCTCTTCATCTTTAATTAGATATCCTGCTTCAAGAAGATTTTTAAGATAATTTTTTGATAGATTTT
>CAZHIY010000234.1:0-3876 GCA_964533085.1 uncultured Thermoplasmatales archaeon
CTCCAATTAATTGTCTTAATAAATACTTTTGATCTGTATTATTGCTCACAGCAAATTGTTTTTCGCTTTTAATTTGCTTCTCTATCATCTTAGGAGAAATTAGTAAAGTACCATCTGATTGTCTAATCAATCCTAATTGATCATTTTTCTTTATATTAACAGATTTTACCCAATCTTTGGGTAAAGTTATTACAAATGAGGATCCGCCTGTGATTTGAACCCTTCTGATTTCCATATTTATTTCTCCCAAGTATTATTCTATATATAGAAATTTATAATATATAGTTAACTATAGAATATGTAGAAAAACTATATATTTAAAGTCAAATTTCTACGGTTTGTGATATAGCTGCAAGAAAAACAAAAGCATCTGAAGATTTCTTTAACTTATGGGGGTAATTACTAATTGGATGTAACATTTTTATTGATAATCGGAGGCGCAAGTGCTATTGCTTTTTATATGGCTTGGAGCATTGGTGCTAATGATGTCGCCAATTCGATGGCCACAGCAGTTGGTGCAAAGGCAATTACATTTAAACAGGCAGTAATTATTGCAGGTATCCTGAGTTTTGTAGGAGCGGTTTTTGTTGGTCCTCATGTTGCTGAGACCATTAAAGGTAAAATTGTAAACGTAGACATAATCTCCCCAGACATATTACTGCTTGGTTTTGTAGCATCTCTTCTAGCTGCTGCAATCTGGGTAACAATCTCAACTTGGAAAGAAATGCCAATCTCAACAACTCATTCAATAATTGGAGCGTTGATGGGTTTTGGAATTATAGCTGGTGGCATGTCATCTGTTAATTGGGGAGAAGTTGGATCCGTTGCAGCAAGTTGGGTTTTATCTCCTGTTGCAGGCTGCATACTTGCATTTTTAATTTTTAAAATAATCGTGAAACTAATTTTTTCGAAAGATGACCCAGTAAAATCTGCAAAAATAGTAGGTCCTATAATAATTGGGTTTACAGCTTTTTTAATTACTGCATCTTTACTACTTAAAACATCATTAAGTAAAAGATTTGATATTTCAGATTTTGAGGGGATTATAATTGCAGCTGTTGTTTCTATTATTGTAGGAGCTTTAGGAATAATTCTACTTAGAAAAATTAAAGCTAAAAAAGCTGAAGATTACTTTACCGTTGAAGGGATATTCAGAAAACTCCAGATCGTTACTTCTTGTTATGTTGCTTTCGCCCACGGTGCAAATGATGTTGCAAATGCGATTGGCCCTATTGCAGGAATTATCCCTCTAGCAAGCACTGGTGAGATGAGTGCTACAGCTGATATCCCAACAGCTCTTTTAGCTCTTGGTGGAATTGGAATAGCTATCGGATGCATGACATGGGGTCGTAAAGTTATGAGAACAGTTGGAGGAAGAATTACAAGTCTTACAAATACAAGAGGTTTTTCAGTTGATTTTGGGGCAGCAACAACCGTTCTTATTGCATCAAAACTTGGCTTACCTATTTCAACATCACATACTGTTGTTGGTGCTGTAATTGGTGTTGGGCTTGCAAGAGGTTTAGAAGCGATTGATTTAGGAGTTATTAGAAAAATTATAGTATCATGGTTATTGACGTTGCCAATAGCTGCTGGTACCTCAATAACAATTTTTTTATGTCTGAGAGCAATAGTAGGATAGAAATTAGGTGAAAAAAATGAAAAATAAAAAGGATCATTTCAGAGCACCAGTTCAAGATACATTTAGAAGAAAATCACCATTTGGTCAATTGCTTGATCATATGGGAAAAGTTAGAGAATGTACCCTTCTCCTTGGTGATGGATTAGTTAATTATTATAAAGGAGATTATAAAAATTTTTCTGAATTAGCAAATAACGTTTCAAAATTAGAACATGAAGCAGATATTATAAAAAGGAATTTACGGAATCATCTACCTAACTCATTGTTTATGCCTGTTGATAAAGGAAAGTTTATGTGGGCTCTAAGAGAGCAAGACAAAATTTTAGATCATGCAGAAAACCTAGTCCGCATGCTTGATATGCGCCATACCAAGGTTCCAAAGGAAGTGCAGAATATATTCATAGATCATGTTAAGTTGGTAGTGAAAACTGTAGATGCAATGAAAGAAGCTGTTGAAAATATTAAAGATCTGGTTGAAACAAGTTTTGTAAAACGGGAAAGAGAACAAACCAAGGAATTAGTTCGTAAGGTCCATGAATATGAATGGGAAGCTGATCAAAAGAAATATGAGATGACTAAAGGAATTTATAAACTTGAAAATAAGCTTAAAGCTATGGATGTCTATCATTTATTAAAGATTGCTGATTGGGTTGATGACATTGCAGATCATGCTGAGAATGTTGCTGATTGGTTAAGAGCAATGATAGCCAAATAAATGTATAAAAAAACATTTCTAAAAGGGCTTGGGCGTAATATAATTATCTTGGGCTTAGTTAGTTTATTTACAGATTTAAGTAGTCAGATGGTTTTTCCTTTAATTCCTTTATATTTAGTAACAATAGGTGCTGGTGCTTGGGTTGTAGGACTTGTTGAAGGCGCAGCTGAAACAACAGCTTCTTTTTTGAAAATTTTGTCTGGTTTTTGGTCTGATAAAATTCAAAAAAGAAAACCTTTTATTCTTGCAGGTTATAGTTTATCTACTATAACAAAACCTCTTTTTGCTTTAGCTTCTTTATGGCCTATTGTTCTTATCGTAAGGATTGCAGAGAGAATAGGAAAAGGTATACGTACCTCACCAAGGGATGCAATCATCGCAGAATCTGCAGAAATATCATGTAGAGGAAAAGCATATGGTTTTCATAGAGCTATGGACGGGCTAGGCTCTATCCTGGGAGCTGTTGTCGCATTCATACTTTTACCAATTCTTGGTTTTAAACCAATATTTCTTTTAGCTTTTATCCCAGGTTTAATAGCTGTAATATTTGCCTTTTTTATTAGAGAAAAAAATAAACCAATAAAAACAAAAAACAACAATATATCCTTTAGAATCAGTTTAAAGGATTTACCATCTAATCTAAAACTTTTCATCTTAGTTTCAACAATTTTCACACTTGGCCATTTTGGCTATGCCTTTATCTTGCTAAAAGCTCGTTATATCGGATTAGGAAATGAAACTGCTATCTATCTATATATTTTATTTTACATTGTTTATACATTATTTATAGTTCCAGCGGGCATTATCTCAGATAAAATAGGAAGAAAACCTATTATTATATTAGGATATGGATTATTTACAGCTGCTTCTTTTGGTCTAATCTTTTCATCAAATATGCTAAGTATCCTTATCATGTTTGTAATCTATGGAATATTTTATGCTCTAACAGATGGGGTACAAAGAGCATTTGTAGTTGATTTATCACCACCAAAACTTAGAGCAACTGCACTTGGTACTTTTCATACTGCAATAGGTCTTGTGGCTCTTCCAGGTGGCTTTCTAGCTGGACTCTTATGGGATAAATTTTCTCCTAATGCAACTTTTATCTATGCAATGATTCTTACAATCTTTTCACTATTGTTATTTATTTTCGTTAAAAACAATAAAATAAAAAAAATATGAAAAAAGTTCTTAGAAAAATTTATTCTTAGAACTTATCCGAGTTATCATTAATGATTAAGTTTTTCAAATCCAACCTTTTTCTTTGTATATTTTTTTACCCTCTATAAGTAGTTCTTCCAATTATTTAATAAGTGAAGTATCCTTAATATAAAAACAAGTTTTACAATGGCGGGAACGCTTCATATCATCACTTAATTTGATTTTCATAGAATAGAGTAAATTGGTGAGAAATAAAAATAAACATAATTATTCTGTTTGATGATATATGCTAAAAAATATCCTATGAGCTTGTCTGAAAAATAATTATCAAGATTCTTCCACTAATCCACAATCTACT
>CAZHIY010000235.1:0-3861 GCA_964533085.1 uncultured Thermoplasmatales archaeon
GAATGGGTATTACTTAGCATTGCTGAAAACACTACGTATGATTTTGTCTTGACATCTGGTAATAATCCGCCAGATAAACCAGAAATTTATGGTCCGCTTCGTGGAAAACCTGGAATTGAATATGATTATATATTTTATACAAGAGATCCAGATGGTAACGATGTATCCTATTATATTGAATGGGGTGATGGGACAAGTACTGGATGGACTGATTATTTTGGTTCAGAAATATTAGTAATGATTAGCCATACCTGGAATGAAATACATCACTATTCTATTCGATGCAAAGCAAAAGATATTTATGGTGCTGAAGGCGAATGGAGTGATTTTGTAATAGATATTCCTAGAAATAAAGCATTCAAATTTAAACCAAATCTATTTGAGCAGTTCTTTGAAAGATTCCCTCTTTTGGAGGTATTATTACGAATAATGAATCTGTAAAGATAGGTTTACTCTTTGGATTCTTTGCTCTGTTTATTTGTATGAGTGTATTTACTATTGTTGGAAATTCAACAAGCTCTAATTCTGGTATATTATTAATTACCATCAAAGTAGAGGAAGAAAAGGGATTAAACGACTGGTGTGTGGAAGATGTTTTTATTAATATTACAAAAGAGTCTACTGATATTGCAGAGATTCGATACCGGATTAATGGTGGAGCAGAGCAGATTTACACCGGACCATTTTATCTCACTGAAGATGGGCAAGACATAATGCTTGAATGGCATGCCATTGATCAGGATGGGAATTACTCTGAGGTGGATGGTCCATTTATTTGTAGTATCGACCAAACAATACCAGAAGTAGATATCGCCTATGAAGTACTTGGATGGACTCCATTCAAAGGTTGGGAATTCCAATTTACTGCAACAGCAACCGATGATATGAGTGGTATGGACCGCGTTGAGTTCTACTTCAACAACGAACTACAAGAGACTGTCATTGGTGCTGGACCAGAATATGTCTGGACATTATTCTATTACCCACTACCAGGTACAGCTATATTCAGAGCTACAGCTTATGATAAAGCTGGACACTCAGAAAGTGATGAACCTGTAAACCCATGTAATATTGGTTTGTTAAAATCAGCATTTAAAAAGCCTTATATTGAAAATAGAAGCATTATTAATATTTATAAAGATGATTTATCTTTATCTGAAGTTGTTAAAGAAGAAAGATACAATAATACTGAGAAATCACCCTTGAAAAATATTGGGGAAGAGGTTTTTGACCCAGGTTATGTTATAGTTGTTTTTAAAAAAGATACTGGAAAAAAAGGTTGGCTAACTAATATCTCAATCCCTATTTTTTATGAAACTGATAGAGTTGATAAAATATATTATCAGATTAATAATGAGGATTGGATGTTGTATACTGATCCTTTGGTTTTCTCTGATGGATTTTATTATTTTTCATGGTATGGTGTTGACTCAGAGGGATATACTTCATCAATTGATTCAATACCATTTTTTAAGGCTGATGTGACAGCTCCAGAAATTAGTCTGTTTTCATCTCAGAATAGTGGAAATAAAATCAAGTTTGTAGCAGGTGTTTATGATGCTACTAGTGGTATTGATAGGGTTGAATTTTACAATATTTATCCAAGTGTGAAACCAAAATTCGTTGATTATGATTTTCCTTATGAGTGGATTTGGACTGGTTCTTCTAATGAAACGGTAACAGCTGTTGTTTATGACAAAGCTGGAAATAGTAATAACTCCTCTATGTTTATATCTTTTAATGATAATAGTAATCAACAAAAAACTTTGAAATCTACTAGTTTATTGATTTGGAAGTTTTTAGAAAAGTTACCTTTTCAGGAGGTATTATTACGAAAAATGAACCTTTAAAGATATGTATTGTCTTTGGAATCATTGCTCTATTTATTGGTGTTAGTATTCAACCATGTACAAATGCAATTAATTTAAAAACTAAAAATATTGAATTGATTCCATTTAAAGAAGATAAAGAAATTTCGAATGGACTTGCACCACGAAGTAACGAACATATTTTTTCAATAGATGTAAAATCTGCACCAAATGTAGTACCAACACCAATTAATGAGGATTACGTTATGTACGGTTATAATGTCAATCCTTGGTCAGAAGAAACAT
The DNA here is from genome assembly GCA_964533085.1 of uncultured Thermoplasmatales archaeon. GTDB lineage: Archaea > Thermoplasmatota > E2 > DHVEG-1 > DHVEG-1 > SG8-52-3. The sequence continues at coordinate 2,115 of CAZHIY010000235.1, forward strand.
TCTATTTCCCAATCAATGATCCTTCTGATTATAATTGCCTTGGTGAGTCAATATCTAAAGATTTTCTTGCTGGTGGTACATTTGGCTGTGACGAAATTTGGTATGGTGTACAATATGGTAACGGTCTCTTATATGGAATGGACCCCTATAGTGGTGACATGTGGACCATTGGTGGTGGCGGTACAGGTATGAACGGACTAGCATATGACCCAATAACAAATACAATGTATGGTAGTTCAGATACGGATCAACTGTATAAAATTGATACATACACTGGTGACCAAGAACTAATTGGTGCTTTCGATGGCGATGTAAAATATATGATCGGCATGGCATTTGATGCAGAAGGTACACTATATGGATGGGATCTTGGAAGTGATTCACTTTGGACAATAGACACTGGAACAGGTGAAGCAACACAAGTTGGTCACCTAGGTATCTCTATCAACTATGCACAAGATGGTGATTTTCATAGAGAATCAGATACATTGTATTTAACAGCCTATACATCCTGTGGACTATTATATACTTGTGATAAAACCACAGGACAATGTACACTGGTTGGTAATCTACAGGCTAATGGAGAAGTTACTGCTTCAATTTTCCTAAACTCATGTATACCAATAGAGCATGATATTCAGTTAAAGAGTATAGACTCGCCACAAACAGGTCGTGCAGAACCAAACATGCCAATGACAATAACAGTTAAAAACAATGGAAACAAAACAGAGACGTTTGATGCTCAAATGGAAATAATAAAGTGTGAAACTGGACCATTAATAATGGAAGAATACTTCGATAGTGGTTTACCAGCTGATTGGGAGACTGATTATTGGCTACTATCCTATACAGATTATGCCGGTGGACAATCACCAGAAATGCGATGTTATAAATACACTCAATATTACGCAAATGATTACTATGACAACTATTTACAAACAGGTCCAACTGATTGTACTGGTCTTGAGAAGGTTAATCTAAGGTTCAGATGGGCAGGAGATTATCAATCCCCACAATATGCTTCTGTATATGTCAAATTCAGAAGGAATTCAACCAGCCCCTGGAAGGATGTAACACCTTGGGACAATCCAATTAATGAACAGCAAGATGAACAATTGTATGAGATTGGCTGTTATAGTTTTGGAGAACCAATGGGAGATGAGTTCCAGATAAGATGGGAATATATTGGTTATTATTACTACTTTAATTATCTATGGCTTGATGATGTTATACTAGAAGCATGTGATGGATGTACAGAATATGCTGAACTAGCAGAAGATATAACTCTTGCTACAGGTGAAGAAACACAAGTTTCATTCCCTGGGTGGATGCCAAACGAATGGCAGAATGAATCTTTTGAAAATACATGGGAAAAGTATCCAATACATGCATTCATTATCCTGGATAGAGATCAAAACACAGGAAATGACGAGAGATGGGTCCTTATTGAATTATGGTATCCATGGATGCATGACATTGAAGTCATGAACATTGACTCTCCACATAAAGAAGGAAGAGGAGTTCCTGGACAAACATTTCCAGTGCAAGTAACAATGAGAAATATTGGACAATATACAGAATGTTGTATTCCAATTGATATAAAGATAGGTAATCAAATTATTTTAGATACATTCCTTGAAGAAAGTTCTTGGCCTAACGAGTATCCCGAAGTTCCAGCTGATGGATGGACAGATGAGCATAAAGAATTTTCTTATAATTATGGTTGGCGTCGGATAGATACTTCTTA
>CAZHIY010000236.1:0-3846 GCA_964533085.1 uncultured Thermoplasmatales archaeon
GGAAAAAAATAAAAAACGATAATATTGGAAAAAATCCATACATCTTCTATCCAACCTCACCAATCAAACTTTTAAAGAAGCACGCTCGTGACATAGAAGATAGATTAAACAAACTAGCAAGCCTGGCATTTTCAAGAGAGAAAGAAAAAAACTATAGACCTGTAGAAATAAATATAGATGAGGGGGTGGATAAAATATGAACTTAAAACCAATAGCAAAACTATTAGCCCACCACCCAAAATTGGTAATTATAACGTTTACAGTGATCTCAATTCTAATCGGTTCACAAGCTATGAATATTTATATAGAATCTGATCTAACAAAATTTCTTCCAAATGATGATCCAGCAATTATTTTATGGGGAGAAATAAATCATGAATTCAATATTGGACGAACTATCATAATCCTTGTGGATCAAACAGATAGAGTATATGACGTTCGAGATCCAAAAGTCCTAATTGAGATGGATGAAATATACATTAATATTTATGATAAACTTCTGAAAGAAGGAGAAGAAACAGGTATTGCATCGGTAAATAGTTTGGCACTTCAGATAAAAAAAGAAAATAGGAAAAGTATAGCTGAAGGTGGCAATAATTTTAATGGAATACCTTATGATCAGAATGATATCTATAACTACATGGAAAGATTTGAGATTGCCGCAACAAAGGGCATTCTTTATTCAAATACATATAAAATCGCTGTAATTATTATTCAACTTAAGAACGGTGCTGATTTTGATCAGGTTCTATTTAGAACTGAAAACGCAGTAGAAAACAGAGGAACGTCATATGCGAATATGACAATTACTGGAACAATTGCTTATCAGAACGCAATTAGAGAAGAGAGCATGAGAAACTTAATCTTAATCTTTCCTGTTGCTCTTATCCTTGTATCAATTGTTCTCTTTTTCTTCCATAGAACTTTGAAAGGTTTAATAATTGCATTTCTACCTCCAGCATTTTCAATAGCCTTAACATTTGGTATATTAGGATTGGTTCAACCAGAACTAACAATAATATCTGTAGCTGTAGTCGCATTACTAATTGGTCTTGGAGTCGATTATTCGATTCATTTAATGAATAGACTTGCAGAGGAACATACTATCGAGGATCCAGTGAAAAGAATTGAAAAGATATTGAAACATACTGGAAAGGCAGTTTTACTTTCTACAGTCACAACTATAATTGGTTTTGCCTCCCTGATGATATCATCTATGTCACCGATGGTTACATTTGGTTTTGGTTGTGCAATAGGAATATTCTTTTGTTTTATATCTGCAATAATACTTGTTCCATGTCTTGCGATAGTATTACAATTTAAGAAAAATGGTAGAGTTGCTATTTGGAAGAAATTTGCAAACTTTGCTGTCAATCATAGAAAAAGAATTCTTTTAATTGCTGGCTTTTTTGCAGTACTCTCACTTGCTGTTTTGCCCGAGGTAAAAACTGATGTAAGTTACTTTGAATTAGCGCCAAAAGGTATCCCTGAGGTTGAAGCGATGTTCAAATACTCTGAGAGTTTTGGTGGTGGTAGTAATTTCAATGCATTGCTCATCGAGACAGATCCAAATGGTCTTTTAGATCCTGAATTAATTAAGGCATTAGTTAAAATGGAAGACGAGATGAGAGATGTCATCGCATCTGCTTTTCCGCATATAGATGAAAAGAAAATTGAAAAATCAATTTACTCAATAGCTGATGAAATAAAAGCAGTAAGTGACATAATTAACAGGAGTATTGTCGTTGAAAAATTAGGAGAATTAGTTGGAATTCAAAAAATCCTATTTGATATGATAGCTGAAGAAGGGATAATTGATGAAGATTTTTCTAAAACAATTATACTAGTTGGAATTCCTATTTCAAGTAGTATTGAGCAAATCGGAGCAGTTGTAAAAGAAATTAACACAATTGCTTCAAGTACTGTTCTGCCTTATAATGGTCGTATATCAAAGCTTACTGGACAGGACGCAATAACATTAGCTGTCAATAACCGATTAACAGATGAACAAATACGCTCAATGATACTTGCATTAATGCTAGTACTTGCAGCACTGATATTTATCTTCAGCTCCACAACATATGGCTTTTTAACAATGATACCTGTTCTATTTGTTTTAATGTGGGAACCGGGTTTTCTTGTCGCAACAGACATACCGCTCTCACTTGTGACAATCTCAATTGCCTCAATCATGGTTGGAATAGGTATAGACTATGGCGTGCATATTACTCATAGATTTAGAGAAGAAATAGGTAGAGGCTTACCAAAAATCGATGCAATAAAGATATCAATTGAAAAAACAGGTTTATCACTAGTTGAGGCTGCTCTAACAACCGTTGCTGGAGTTGCTTCGATATATTTTATAAATGTTCCAGCGCTTAAAGAATTTGGTATAGTAATAATTCTTATGATATCTCTCTCATGTATAGCTGCTGCCCTGATATTACCAGTTTTTTACACTTCGAAATCTGTTAAATAAAGCATATTATTTTTTCTTTGAAAGAACTCTTAAAGATTTAATAAAAGGTATATCAAAAACAATATTTCCAATAATTATTATTATTCCAAGAATAAGTTCACCATTGAAAGCAGAACTACCCTCTAAAATTCCTCTAGTGTACCATTCATAAATAAATGAAAAACCTACTATCAAAGGAAGGCCAATAAGTAAAGGTGTAAACAAAATCTCAGTTCTAATAGCTTTAGAGAAATAGAACTGCTTTTTCATATACTTCATTTCTCTTTCGTCCATTATTATATCACCAGGGCATAATACTTGGATATATAATTTCACCAGGATAACAAAATCCAAGATATGGGATACTTATCCAAATGATTAACAACAAAATCGCAGGAATCATTTGAATCATAAAATCATCATCCAACCACCAGAATTTTTTTGTCTCCCCAATAATTGCACCAAAACCTCCAACAATAGAAACCAGAATTATCAGAAAAAAATCTGACTTAAACCACGTAATTATAAAGAAATACATACACATAAAAAAACCAATCAGATATACATATTTCAGATTAAAACGCCTTCTTATTTCACCGATTATTGGGTCTCCCAAGGTCGCACATAATATACAAGGAATTGCAATTTGCTGAGGAAAAAATCTCAGCAGGATAAGAATTGCTACAGCAAAAAAAACATAACTACCGATTCTCTTTTTTTCATACATTCTAAGTCCAAAAAAATAATTACTACTAATCTTACCAGTAAGTCTTAACACCTCTAAAATAATAACAAATATAACGATTAATGGCGGAATCCATAATTTCAAAATATTTATCCAATCAACGTCTGGCAGTATGTAGTAAATTAAAAATGATGCTCCAAATGCATGGAAAGCGCGTCTATACCAATGAGCATCAAAGTCAAGAGAATTAATTTTTTTCTTAGCATCCTTTATCCTATCAGCAACATTTACCATGGCTAAACAACAGCTTCTTTATTCAGGGTTGAAATGCCCTGTTTCCCTCCAACAATAACCTCATCAACTAGGCCAATAAACAAACCATTTTCCACAACGCCTGGGATGCTGTTTATTTCTATCTCAAATTGAGCTGGGTTCTCAATTCTTTCAAACTCACAATCCAAAATATAATTAGAATTATCTGTGATAAAAGGTTCATCTCCCATAACTTTTCTTAGTTCAACCTTACAATCAAACTCCTCAAGTGTTTTTTTGGTAGATGTCCAACCAAATTTTACAACTTCAACAGGAAGAGGAATATCGATTCCTAAGCATTTGACGACTTTTGAATCATCGATTACAATTATCACTTTCTTTGAATTATAAGCAATGATTTTCTCACGAGTTAAAGCTCCACCACCACCTT
>CAZHIY010000237.1:0-3793 GCA_964533085.1 uncultured Thermoplasmatales archaeon
GATATTTTATGGTATTTTAGGAGACGAAAGTGGTACCATTTCTTTCACTGCTTGGAATAGTGAACTTGATATGGAAAGGGGAGACGTGGTAGAAATCTCAAATGCATATACAAGGGAATGGCAGGGATCTGTGCAATTAAATCTAGGTGATCGTGTTACCATTAAGAAGACTGATAAAGAAAAACTTCCTGAAAGTGCCTTTGAACCAAGGACTATGAAAATTGTAGATTTACACTCTGGTGTTGGAGCAGTCGATGTTACGGCAAGAATTTTGGAAATAAACGAAAGGGAGACTGAAGTTGATGGGAAAACAAAAAAGGTATTTTCTGGAATTCTTGCTGATGAAACTGGTAAAGCTCAATTTACAGCCTGGCATGATTTTAAATTTAAGGAAGAGGATGTTTTACAAATAACAGGCGGATATGTAAAGTCTTGGAAGGGTATTCCACAATTAACTTTTGATCAGAAAGCAACAGTTAAAAAGTTAGACAAAAGCAAGATCCCGAAAAAAGATTTACAGATAAATAAAATGCCTCTTTTTATGATAGTAGAAAAAAGAGGAGCACTTGATATTGAAGTTGAAGGTACAATTATTGAAATTAGACCGGGTTCTGGTGTTATTCTAAGATGTCCTGAATGCAACCGAGCTATGTTAAACAATGAGTGTAGCATCCATGGAGAGGTAGAGGGTAAGCAAGATTTCAGAGTAAAATTGGTAGTGGATGATGGAACTGGTTCTGTAACTAGCTCTTTAAATAAAGAATTGGCTGAAAAATTGCTTGGCAATACCCTTGAAGATTATAAAAAAATGGATGAAATAACTATGCTAGAAGATATAAATAAGAAACTTTTTGCTCATAGAATTAATTTACAAGGTAATGCATTAGGTGATGAATTCGGTACAAGCTTGATAGCAAAAAAGGCAAAACTTGTTGATTACGATATAAATGATGAAACAGATAAATTGTCTCAAGAATTGGAGGAATTACTTTGAAAAGACAAACTGCTTGGAGGGTTTTTGCTGGAGAGTTTAATGATTCCAATGTTGAAGTTAAAAGCGAAGGAGAAATGACACCATCTTTTGTTATAACTCCTCTTGGCGCTAAAGTTAATAGATTGTTTATAATCGGAGTTCTTACCGATGTGGAAAATATTTCTCAGGAAGGAGAGCTAGTAAGAGCTCACATTTCTGACCCTACTGGTGTCTTTACATTATATTCTGGGCAGTATCAAAAAGAAGTAACTGAAGCACTTTCAAATATCGATGTTCCTACATTTGTTGCTGTTATTGGAAAAGCACGTACATATAATCCTGAAGAAGGATTAATGTATGTTTCTATTAGACCTGAAAGAATCTTAGAGGTCAGTGCTGATATTAGAGACAAATGGATTTTTGAAACATGTAAAACCACAAAAGATAGAATTGAAGCCGTAATGGAAGCATTGAAGATGGACGAGTCAAATGTAAGTGAACTTACAAAGCTTGGTTATAGCAGAGAGCTCTCAGAAGGAATAGTTGAAGCACTAAAAAGTTATGAAAATATTGACTTGAAAAAATATGTAACACTTATAAAAGAATCACTTCAATACCTAAGGCCTAGTAAAGAAACACTACCTGACCTTAAAATAGATAAAGAAAAAAAAGAAGAAGAAATAATCATTGATAAAGAGAAGGAAAAAAAGACAATAGAAAAAAAAGAAATTGAGCAAAAAGAAGATTCCAAAGAAGAAGATGAAAGCTCTGCTGATATCGAAGATTCAGTTCTTGAAATTATAAAAAAGATTGAAGGTGAAAACGGAGCAGCTTGGGACTCAATTACTGATGAATGTAAGAAAGCAGGACTGGATAAAGATTCAATTGAAGAAGCACTTAATTCGCTTATGGATAAAGGTCTCATCTTTGAACCTGTACTTGGAACGATTAAAACAACATAAAAATAGTTTATTTCAGATGTTTTGTTTTTCTATACCAAACATAAGCTATTGGTAAAAGAAATAGAATTGCAACTATCATACCAATGATAAGCATTGTATAAAGAGATTCATCATCAACATAGAATTCCCTTAATCTAATTTTCCCATTATATGGCATCATTAATGGATATTTATCTCTGTTTTCTCCACCAGGAATGATATAAGAACTGTCTCCTATACCATCATTGTTTTTATCAGGTCCATCATAATCATCATAGTAATTTCCTTCATTTCCGTAAGACCAATTATTATTAATTCCTTCATCAAAAACGTTGTTTTTATTATTTATAAAATTGTTATGAAAAATCGTATTATATCTTGACAATTGTGATAGAGGGTTTACACTTATAATATTAATTCCAAATGCAGAATTATTTGAAATTGTATTGTTAGAAATTATAGTATCATTTGAGGAAATAATATTTATTCCAATGCTGTTATTATTTATAAAATTTTTATACACATTACAATTCGCAGAACTCTCAATCCATATACCGGATACTCCTCCATCCTGAATTGTAAAACCTGTTATATTTATGGATGGTGATTTTAATATTATGACTATAAAAGAATTTTTTCCATTTATTATAGTGCGTTCTTTATTTTCACCAATTAAACTAATCGATTTATTAACTTCAAGATTTTCATAATATGTTCCATTGTAAACAAAAATTATATCTCCATCAGAAGAAATATTTATTGCATTCTGTATAGTACTATAATTTCCTTCACCACTTCCACCAACATAAAATGGTTCTCCATTAACAATCTCAAATATTCCAAGATTAGTAACAGTATTAAATAATAATAAACAAATTGATAGAGACATAAAAATTTTTTTTATTAGCATCAAATAGGTTATAACTTATAATATAACTTATAATTAATGGTCTAACCTAAAAATAAATTATCTTTTTTATCAGGAGTAATATATCCCTCAGTAACTTAAGGAATATCAAAATATTCCATGGGCTATCGAGGGATATTAAAAATTAAACCTAGTAGTATTTCTAGTATTGGAAATTTAATGTTGTTGAAATTCCTATTAAATACTATTTATATGTTCCGACAAAACATTTTGTACGTATTAGAGAGATACTGACAAATAGATTTCTACTGTAAAAGTAAATAATAAATAGTTGAATGGGGAGGTTAAATCTTAAAAATAAATAGAAAAAAAAGAGAGATTTCAACTCTGATTTATTAACACATTTAACTATTGTGGCAATAGTATCATAAAGAAAAACAATAAGAACCCATCTACTTCTTTCTCAATTTTTGATGTAAAAAGTGAATCTGCTGTTACCTTTATCGTTACTCTACCGAAACCTCTAATTTGATCAGAGGGTAAAGTTATCACTAACTCTACAATACCATTGTAAGGTGGAAGCGATCCAACTACACCACTAGATGATACATTTATTATTTTTATAAACCCTCCGTCTACAGAAACATTCCAGATAACGAAAAGCGCATCTGTATCACCAACATTTCGGATAATTATTCCAGTACACAAACCACCAAAAATTTCGATTTCAAGTGCAGCTCCTTTATCTTCAGCTGATGTCACAGTCAAAACAGGAACAGCTATCAAAAGCATACATACAAAAATACCCAATATTTTCTTGTTCATTATTTATCCTCCAATTATTATAAGTTATTATCTATAAGTGGAATTTAAATGTTTGTTTTAAAATAAATATTATAATTTTTATTACAAAATCCAAAATGTTATTGCAGGTGACCTGATTTTATTTCTAAAAATAAAAAAAAACGTACATGACCTTTCAGGACACCCACGAGAATGAAAAATAGGTTG
>CAZHIY010000238.1:0-3761 GCA_964533085.1 uncultured Thermoplasmatales archaeon
AGCCTCCATCATCTTAGGAGTCAGTATACAACCAGAGCAATCAAGAGTTGGAAATGTCTTATCAAGCTGAGCCATTCGCCCACCAATACTTGGTGTTTTTTCAACTAGATATGTTTTAAAGCCCATATCACCAATATCAAGAGCTGCTTGAATACCAGCAATACCACCACCAATAACTAATGCTGCAGGTGTAACATCTACTGCTTTTTTCTCAAGTGGTTTCAATAGAGATGCACGAAGAACAGCGCTTTCAACTAGCTGTTTTGCCTTTTCGGTAGCCATTGCTCGGTCTTTATGTACCCATGAACACTGCTCTCGAATGTTTATCATGTCTAAACAATATGGATTTACCCCTGAATCCTCCAGAACCTTTCTAAAAGTTGGTTCATGCATACGTGGAGAACATGACGCAACAACAACACGGTCAAGCTTCTGTTCCTTGATATCCTTTTTTATAAGGTCCTGACCTGGATCAGAACACATATACTTATAATATCGAGAAACAGCAACATTAGGTAATGACATAGCATATTCTGCAACCTTTTCTACATCAACTGTTGCAGCAATATTGATTCCACATTCACAAACATAAACACCAATTTTCATATAATCATCACTCCTATTTTGCAAGCCCCCCTATTTGCGCAAGTATTTGTTTAATATCAAAGTGTCTCATTGAGATTGCACCTGTTGGACAAGCAGATGCACAAGATCCGCAACCTTTACACATGACATCATTTACTCTCATAATCTTATCTTTTTCATCAAACTCAAGAGCTGAGTAGGCACAAAGGTCCTCACATATTCTACAACCACTGCAAAGGTCCTCATCAATATTTGCAGATATTGCTTCAACTAGTACCTTTCCTGCAGCAAGGGGTTCTGATGCTCTAACAGCAGCACCACATGCTTGAGCGACAGCATCAGGGATATCCTTTGGGCTTTGACAGCAGCCAGCAAGAAAGATACCTTCTGTAAAGGTATCAACTGGTCGAAGCTTTGGATGAGCCTCAAGCATGAATCCGTCAGCACTTTGATTGATATTTAAAAGTCTAACAAGGTCTTTACTATCAGCACGAGGTACAATTGCTGTTGCAAGAACAACAAGGTCAGCTTCAACATCTGGATGACCTTCTGCTTTGACAACAACCTTTTCTCCCTTCTTATTTATCTGAATTGGATCAGCGAGCTCTCGGCGTCTATAGGTTACACCTTCTCCTTGAACTCTATTATAAAATTCTTCAAAACCTTTACCAAAAGCTCTAACATCAGTGTAATATATGATTAATTCTGAATTAGGGATTTTTTCTTTAACCATGTGAGCTTGTTTTGCTGTGTACATACAGCATACACGAGAACAATACTCATTGGTTTCTTTATCCCTTGAACCAACACATTGGATAAAAACAACCTTTTTTGGCTCTTTTCCATTGATTTCAATATGACCACTGGTCGGACCTGATGCAGAAACCAATCTTTCAAATTCCAAACCGGTAATCACATTTTCAAACTTACCATAACCATATTCTGGTTTCTTTTTTGCATCAAACAAATCATAACCAGTTGCTACAACAATGGTTCCAACTTCAACATCAATTATTTCTTCTTTCTGATTGAAGTTAATTGCTTCTCTTTCACATGCTTCAACACAAAGTGGATGATCGCCACATTTACCAGTTCTTAGAAAAATGCACTTCTCTGGGTCAATTGTAAATTTTAATGGAACAGCCTGTGGAAAAGGAACATATATTGCACTACGTTTGCCAAGATTCATATCAAATTCACTCAAAACTCTAGCATGAAGTCTGCATGCCTCAGCACAAGCACCACATCCAACACACTCCTCTTCATCAACATACCTAGGTTTTTTTCTGATTTTAACCTTAAAATTGCCAATATATCCATCAACACTTTCAATTTCAGAATATGTAAGAAGCTCAATATTTGGATGACTTGCAGCATCAACCATTTTAGGAGTAAGAATACATGCTGAACAATCAAGAGTTGGAAACGTCTTATCAAGCTGAGCCATATGGCCACCAATACTGGGGCTACGCTCAACAAGATACACTTTGAAGCCCTTCTCAGCAATCTCAAGAGCTGCTTGAATACCAGCAATACCACCACCAACTACAAGTGCTTTTGGAATAACGCTTACCTCCTTTTTCTCCAGAGGTTCCAAAAATGTTGCTCTAGCAACAGCACCTTCAATAAGACCAATAGCCTTTAGTGTTGCTTGTTCTTTATCCTCATGAACCCATGAGCATTGTTCCCTAAGATTTACCATTTCAAAAAAGTAAGGATTCAATCCACATTCTTCGAGAACTTTTCTAAATGTTGGCTCATGCATACGTGGAGAACAGCTTGCCACAATAACTCTATCAAGCTTCAATTCATTTATATCCTTCTTAATAAGCTCTTGCCCAGGATCAGAGCACATATACTTATAATCACGCGCTACCTCAACATTAGGTAGGTTTTTTACAAGCTCTACCACTCTTTCAGTATCAACAGTATGCGAAATGTTGATCCCACATTGACAGACATAGACTCCAATTTTCATTTTTATCGCCTATCTTTCACCATAAATATTTTTCAATTGTTTATAAGAAAACACAGGGCCGTCTTTACACACATATAGATTTCCGATATTACAACGTCCGCATTTTCCAATTCCACATTTCATTCTCATTTCAAGTGTAGTAAAAATCTGGTCCTCAGTAAATCCTAATTTCTCTAAATTTTGGATAACAAACTTAATCATAATTGGAGGTCCACAAGTAATTGCAATAGAATTTTTTGGTGAAGGTTTGACCTTTAAAAGATTGTCTGGAACAAAACCGACAAATTTCTTCCAACCATCTTCTTTTACATCAATTGAAAGATGAACATTTACATCTTTTCTTTTTTCAAGATCTGCAAACTCTTGCTTATAGCTAATATCCTTTGATGTTCTAGCACCATATATGACATCCAATTTTCCATAATCTTTTCTTTTATCGACAACATAATTGATAAGAGATCTAAGAGGTGCTTGTCCTATACCTCCACCGATGAAGATTAGGTTTTTACCCTTCCAACCATCTACATTAAAATTATTACCATATGGTCCTCTTACTCCAACAGTATCTCCTGGTTCCAACTCATGTAAGGCAGTTGTAACCTTTCCAAGTTTCATGATACTAACTTCAATAAAACCTTTTTTTGTTGGTGAAGAAGAAATTGCAAAGAAACATTCCCCTTCTCCAAATAAGCTGACCATTGCACATTGACCAGGAACATAAGAGAAATTATTTTGCATCTCTTTATCTTGGAATTTTAGCTTAAATGTCTTGATAGGTCTTTGACCACCAACTTCATCTCTTATTTCTTCAACAGTTGCTAGCCAAGGTTGATAGGGGTTATCCTTCATGGTTTCACCTCCCCAGCACGGGTAACAACATCAATAATATCAATATTAACGGGACATAAATCAATACAACGTCCACATCCCACACAAGCTATAAGATCAAAATTCTTTGGATAATAATTGTATTTATGATAAATCCTGTTTCTTACCCTATTAGTCCTTGCAGGTCTTGGGTTATATCCAGATGCATGTAAGGTATATTCAGGATTCATACAGGTATCCCAAACACGAACACGTGCACCTTTTGTAAGAGTGGATTCATCTTGAATATCAAAACAATGACAAGTAGGGCATAGATAAGTACAGGTCCCACATCCCACACATTTAAAGGCAATCTCTTTCCAAAATGGAT
>CAZHIY010000239.1:0-3741 GCA_964533085.1 uncultured Thermoplasmatales archaeon
ATTAGAGAATCCTGCTTTGGATGCCAGGGCAAAAGGTGTTGGGATTTTAAAAGTGGAAGATGCGATAAAACTAGGTGCAACAGGACCCGTGTTAAGGGGTTCAGGGATGAAGACCGATGTGAGAAAGGATGAGCCCTATGAGATATATGATAGATTGGATTTTGAGGTAACGGTAAGAAAAGAAGGAGATGCGTATGCAAGGTACTGGATTGGGATAGAAGAGATGAAGCAGTCGGTAAAAATCGTAAAACAGGCCTTAGAAGATATGCCATATGGGGAGGTAATAGTACCCTCTTTGAAAAAGCCTAAACTATCTGTTAAAATACCTGAGGGTGAGGTATATGTGCGTAATGAAGTTGCAAGAGGAGAGGCCGCTATGTATATGGTAAGCACTGGAGGAGACAAGCCTTATAGATGTAAAATTAGGGGGCCTGACTTTCTACACATGATACCTGTTCTTGAATATTTATTAAAAGGAGTACAAATCGCAGATGTGCCAGCTATTTACTGGAGTTTGAATATATGCCCTGCTGATATGGATAGGTGATATAATGAAATTTGGAATATTACCAAAATTGTTTCAAAATTTGTTTTCAAAACCTATGACTGTTAGATTTCCGCATGAATCGATCCCTATTTCTGATGGATATAGAGGAGAACATGAATATAATATGGGCAAATGTATAAGCTGCGGGCTGTGTGCAAAGATATGTCCTAATCGGGCGATAGAGATGGTAGACGCACCTAAGAAATATAAGGATAAATATCCAAAGACATATCCCAAGATAGATCTTGGAAAATGTTGTTTCTGTGGACTCTGCCAGGATATATGCGCTAAAGACGCTATTAGGTTGACAAAAAATGTTTTCCTCTCAACCTTTGATCCTTCCAATATAATTAAATACCCCGACCCAAAAACGGAGGAGCAGGTAAATGGCTAAAAATATTTCAGAAAAAGAGATCTTTAATTTAGTAGACAAGGTTAAGCATCCTGCAATCAATCGCACCCTACGTGAACTTGGTATAATCAAAGATATATCTGTCAAGAATAACAAAGTGTTGATTACAATGGCTTTCCCTTTTCCAAATATCCCTATCAAAGATCAACTTGTAAGCAGTGTACGAGAACCTATCGAAAGAGTAGGCGCAGAAGTCCAAATGAGATATACTATAATGAATCAGGAAGAACTTCAAGCTTTTTTAAAAATGGAGGAGGGGGGTTGGATAGGATAAAATAAAATGTGTGTTTATATTAAATATTAAAGTATGATTAAATCACATAAAAATATATTTTACCTGTTAGTGTCCTTTGTGTGTAATCATATGATGATACATAGCAGATTTATCATCAACTAAGGTACAAATTCTTAATAATGATTTTATCTATATTTATAATTGCACGATAATCACTAAACAAAAAGATTTTAATGAAATACTAACATCTCTAAATGAAGGTCTATTTTTATAGCTGGTTGCAACGAATGCGCAACAATGTGTCACACTGGTGGAGAACAAGAAGTAATGGTTATGAAAAAAGCCTTAGAAAATAGAAACATAAAAGTTGTAGGTTGGGTAGTTTTAGAACCTGCATGTCATCTTAATAATGATAAACGTTTACTTAGGGTACATAAATGTGAGGTTGATCCAAATTTGGATTGCATCTGGGATGTTATTTATAAACGTCTGAAAAAGGAAGGACAACTACATCTATTGAAGGCTATCCAGGAACCTAAAGATTGGTCGAAATCAACAATTATGCAGATGACAATATAAACAAAATATGGAAGATAGATGTAAAATAATCAGGAATATAATAATTATTCGAGGCTTTTAACGGTGTTTTTCATTTGGTGATACCACTTATCTATGCATTCTTCTAATTCTTTTTTTGCTTCGAATCGTTTTCAAAGTTAACCTCTGTGTTATTACTAAAAAATGGATTAAGAACAATATTCACATTCGTTTGGAAGAATCATTAACTCTGCATGCTTCTTTAGAGATTTTCGCATATTGTCAACAACAGAAATTAATTCATCTTGAATTTTAAATAACTTTTTAATTTCTTTTTGTAAATGGTCATTTTCGAAAACCTTTCGTAAAATCTTTTCGATGCATTTTTGAAGATATAATTGATTCTTATTAATGCTGGGAGGCAAAAAAAAGATGGACAACATTGTTTGGGAACCCTCAGAGGAAATAGTAGAAAGAGCAAATATTACTAGATTTATGAAAAAACACAATATAAAAAATTATGATGAATTAATAAAAAAATCTATTGATAATATCGAATGGTTTTGGGATGCTGCATTAAAAGATCTCAATATCGAGTGGTATCAACCTTATGAAAAAATACTTGATGATTCACAAGGCATACAATGGACAAAATGGTTCATTGGTGGCAAAATCAATATAGTTCATAACTGTCTTGATAGATATGCTAAATCCTCAAAAAAAGATAATATAGCAATTATTTGGGAAAATGAAAAGGGAGACACACGAAAATTAACATATAACAAATTATACAAAGAGGTAAATAAATTTGCAAATGGATTAAAAGAATTAGGAATAAAAAAAGGTGATAGAGTCGGCATTTATATGCCAATGGTACCCGAAATTGTTATAGGATTTTTAGCAGCAATGAAAATTGGAGCAATTAGTATACCAATTTTCTCAGGTTTTGGTAGCCATGCATTATCATTTCGATTAGACATAGCAGGAGCAAAAATCCTATTGACCGCAGATGGCTCAACTAGACGAGGGAAAAAAGTAGAAATAAAAAAAGAAGCAGATAAAGCATTAGATACTGTATCAAGCTTAGAATATGTAATAGTATTCAAACGATTTGGAATTGATATTCCTTGGAAAGAGGGTAGAGACATTTGGTGGGATGAATTAATTTCTAAACAATCAGACAAATGTGAAACAGAACATATGAATTCTGAGGATTATGCTATGATTATTTTTTCATCTGGTACAACAGGTCAACCCAAAGGAACAATTCATACACATGCAGGAGCTCTTGCACAAATTACCAAAGAATTAGGATATTATTTTGATGTAAAAGAAAATGATGTATTTTTCTGGCTTACAGATATAGGATGGATGATGGGCCCATGGATGATAATTGGGGTTCAAAGTTTTGGTGGCAATATTGTAATATTTGAAGGAGCACCAAATTATCCTAATCCTGATAGGCTCTGGGAGTTAGTTGAAAAACATAAAATTTCAATATTTGGTATATCACCAACTGCAATACGAATGTTGATGACATATGATGATAAATGGGTTAAGAAACATGATCTGAGTTCATTAAGGCTTTTAGGATCCACTGGTGAACCTTGGGATAATGATTCCTGGAATTGGTTTTTTAAGAAAGTTGGAGGAAAAGCTATACCAATCATAAATATTTCTGGAGGAACTGAAATTGTTGGATGTTTTCTATCACCATTGCCAATTACTCCTTTAAAGCCATGTACTCTTTGTGGGCCGGGTTTAGGTATGGATATTGATGTTTTTGATGATGATGGAAATCCAGTAAGAGGGCAAATGGGCCATCTTGTAGCTAAAAAACCTGCACCTTCAATGACAAGAGGTTTTTGGAATGAGCCAGATCGTTATATTGATACGTATTGGTCAAAGTGGCCAGATGTATGGTATCATGGTGATTGGGCAAGTATTGATGAGAATGGATACTGGTTTCTTCATGGTCGCAGTGATGATACAATAAAAATTGCTGGTAGA
>CAZHIY010000240.1:0-3726 GCA_964533085.1 uncultured Thermoplasmatales archaeon
GTAGATTGTGGATTAGTGGAAGAATCTTGATAATTATTTTTCAGACAAGCTCTAAGCTTATATTTATTTCGAAAGTACACCTAAAATTTTGGTGGAGGAGAAGGATATGGTAAAAGATATTTATACCAAAATTGGAAGCTGGGCATTTCTTATTGGTATTCTCATTGCATTATTGGTAGGTCTATACACAGCCTACACAATGGAAACAGAAAGTGAATCAACATTTATTTATACTGAAACAGGCGGATGGGTAATATGGCTTCTAGTGGTTATCGGTGCAATTGTAGGAATTCTGGCATTTATAGGAAAAGGAACAATTACTTCAAAAGAAGGACCTAGCTTTTTAATGGCAGGGATTGCTCTTCTAGTAATGGCTGGTGCTTTCTGGGGTTGGACTAGTTATATTACGGGGCCATGGATAGGATCTTTATTAGCTGGAATCTCGATATGTCTAGCAATTTTTGTAGCTCCAGCAGTTGGACTTTTAGCTATAAAAGCAATTTGGAAAATGGGAAAGGAAGTCTAATCCTTTTTCCATCTTTTTTTGTTATTTAAATAGATACCACAATAATAGCGAAAAAATCCCAATTATTACAAAAATTATCCAAAGAATATAAGCTATCTTTATACGAACCAACCATTTTGCTTTCTTTTCTGGAGTATTAAAAAATCTTCCAATAATTGGATCTTCTTCAAGTTTAGTCATTTTATTATTTTTTTTGATTCAAGTATTGCTTTAATTCTTTTTCTTCTAAGAAAATCCTCTCGTTCTCTTTCCTCAAGCTGCATCTCAATATATTTACGTGTTGCAATTAGTTTTGGGATTAATACATTTTCAAGCACATTTACTCTTCTTTTTGTTTTTTCTATTTCAACTGCAAGAGATTTTATTCCAGCTTCAAGATCTGCTAGCTGAATGAGTTTCATTAAAATATTATAAAAACTTACTTGTGTATCGTCCAGTTTTGAACATGTATCAAAAAATCCATAAGATGGTTTTATCTCAGTCTTTAAATTTTGTGAGCTAATATTTGGAATTTTCACACCCATAATATTATCTGCTTCAAATAAAATTTCACCAATATTTTCTGTTAAAAATGATGATTCTTCAACCTTACTTTCACCTAAAATCATTTGAGCTTGAATTAAAGATAAGAATGCTTCTTTAAATTCCTCATCAATATTTCTTGATAACTGATTTTTTTTATCAATAATATCAAAGAATCTTTCAACAAGAGCATCTCGTTTCTCTTCCAAAAGTTTATGTCCTTTTTTAGCAAGAATTAATTTTTTTCGAATATCAAGTAAATCCATTCTTGTCGGACTTATGCCCTCAAGTATTTGTTCAGCCATAGTTATTCTTTTCTCTCAATTTTTGGAAAATATTTCTCTATGTATTTTTCATCGATTTTTTTAAGTTCAGATTTTGGTAAACCATAAAGCAATTCCCATCCGATCGTGAGAGTTTTTATAATACTTCTATTCTCATGAGTATCTTGAGTTACGAATTTTTTCTCAAATTCATCTGCAAATTTTAAGAATTTTCTATCTCTGTCAGATAACGCATCTTCACCTACAATAGCAACTAGATCTCTCAGGTCACAACCTTCAGCATACGCAGCATAAAGTTGATTTGATACACCTGCATGATCCTCGCGAGTTCTATCCTTACCTATACCCCTATCCATTAAACGAGATAAACATGGTAAAACAGCAACAGGCGGGTAAATATCTTTTTTATGCAATCCTCTATTCAATACAATCTGGCCTTCAGTGATATAACCAGTTAAATCAGGGATAGGATGAGTAATATCGTCATCTGGCATTGTAAGCATTGGAATCTGTGTAATTGACCCTTTTTTCCCTTTGATTTTACCTGCTCTTTCATAGATTGTTGCAAGGTCTGTGTACATATAACCTGGATATCCTCTACGCCCAGGAACCTCTTCTCTCGCTGCTGCAATTTCACGGAGAGCTTCAGCATAATTAGTTAAATCAGTAAGAATAATTAGAACCTGCATATTTAAGTCAAAAGCAAGATATTCGGCACATGTAAGTGCCATTCGAGGCAGAATAATTCTTTCAATTGTTGGGTCATCTGCTAGATTCAAAAACATAACGGTTCTTTCAAGTGCACCAGTATTTTCGAAATCTCTTATGAAGAGATTAGCTTCTTCAGCTGTTATACCCATAGCACAAAAAACAACTGCAAATTTTTCTTCTTTACCTAGTACCTTTGCCTGCCTAGCGATTTGAGCAGCCATCTCATTATGAGGCAGGCCTGCTCCTGAAAAAATCGGTAATTTTTGACCACGAACAAGTGTGTTAAGACCATCAATTGTGGAAATACCTGTTTGAATAAATTCACTTGGATATTCTCTTGCGTAAGGATTTATTGGATTACCATTAATATCTCTTCTATCATCAGGAATTATTGGAGGAGCATCATCAATAGGATTTCCAGTACCATCAAAAACCCGTCCTAGAATATCCTTTGCAACTCCAAGTTTCATTGTTTCTCCTATAAAACGTGCTGATGTGTTTTTAGTATCAAGTCCTTTTGTTCCTTCAAAAACTTGTACAATTGCTTTATCCATAAATGCTTCAAGAACCTGACCAGTTCGTTCCTCTCCCGATGCTGTCTTTATTTTTACAACCTCATTAAATGCAACATCTTTTATTCCCTCAACTATCATGAGAGGTCCAGCAACCTCAGAAACTGAAAAATATTCAATATCCTTGTTACTCATTTCAGTCACCTCGTTTTATAAGAGATTCTAACTCTTTATCAATTTCTTTTTCAATATCAGTAAATCTTTTCCCAAATTCTTTGTTTGAAACTGTTTTCATCCTGGCAATATTCTCACAAGATTTCATAGCTAAAATGTCATCTATATGTACATTTTTCTCTATTGCTTGCTGAATTTTATCAGAAAAATCAAGTGTAAGTTTTAGCATCCCATATTGTTTTTTACTTGGGCAATAGGTATCAATTTCGTTAAATGCACTCTGTTGAAGGAAGTCCTCCCGGATCATTCTAGCACTTTCAAGAAGTGCTCTTTCTCGCGGAGGGAGAGCATCAGGTCCAACAAGTTTTACAATTTCCTCAAGCTCTGCTTCCTTTTGAAGTAAAGACATAGCTTTATTTCTTAGCTTAAGCCAATCCGCTCCAATTTCTTTGCTCCACCAAGACTTTATTTCATCTAGATAAAGAGAATATGATTTCAACCAATTTATTGATGGAAAATGTCTTCTATCTGCTAAATCAGCATCAAGGGCCCAAAATACCCTTACAATTCGAAGCGTATTCTGAGCAACAGGTTCAGAAAAATCTCCTCCAGGAGGAGAAACTGCACCCATTACAGATACAGATCCTTCTCTATCCTTCGTGCCAAGAATTTTAACTCGTCCTGCTCTCTCATAGAACTCTGCAAGTCTTGATGCAAGATACGCAGGATATCCCTCTTCACCAGGCATTTCTTCAAGACGGCCAGATATCTCTCTCATTGCTTCTGCCAATCGAGAAGTACTATCTGCCATTAAGGCCACATCATAGCCCATATCTCTATAATATTCTGCAATTGTAATACCAGTATAAACACTTGCATCTCTTGCAGCAACCGGCATGTTTGAGGTGTTAGCAATTAGAACTGTACGATTCATTAGAGGTTCACCTGATTTCGGATCTTCAAGTTCAGGAAACTCTCGAAGTACATCTGTCATTTC
>CAZHIY010000241.1:0-408 GCA_964533085.1 uncultured Thermoplasmatales archaeon
CATATGAATTATAATAATGGAGGTTTAATTGATAGCACTTTGAATAATATTGATTGTAACACATTACTTGGATATCCAGAATATCAAAAAATGGGAAAGATTGGTTATGCAATCGATTTTGAAAAAAGCAATGAGGATGCATTTGGAGGAATTGATATTTTTGATGGTCAAGAAGAACTAACTATTGAAGCTTGGATAAATCTTAAAAACTATCATTCTTCACATTGTGTCATAGCATCACATGAAGATGCATGGTATTTCTATATTTCTTATCAATACGAAAGTGTTATATTTGGTCTTCATGGAGGAGTTTCTGGTTCATGTGCAATTGATGATATAAATTGCCCGTTGGATACTTGGTATTGTGTTGTAGGCTCCTGGAGTGATCCTTATGATAGAATGAGAGTT
>CAZHIY010000241.1:418-3672 GCA_964533085.1 uncultured Thermoplasmatales archaeon
TTAAAAGACACCTATATAGAAACACTGCCTATGTATACTTCTCCATACAATTTTGCTGTAGGTTATCAGGACAACATGGGTAAATTCTTTGATGGAATTATTGATGAATTAAGAGTCTCTGATATAGAACGCAGTGAAGATTGGATAAAAACAACGTACATAAATCAAAATGATTCTTCAAGTTTCTTAACTCTAGGTCTAGAAGAAACAAATTAAAAGTAGTCAATTTCATTAATTTCGTATAAACAAAGTATATCATTTTTTTGTAAAGTTTAATATATTAAATCTAAGATATGTTATTATAATAGTTTTCAATCTGAAAAGACAATTAAAAGGGGGTAAAAAATGAAGAAAATATGGAACAAAATAATAATATCATTTATCGTGACTTTTTTTGTAATATCATCATTTTTTCCAACTCTAAATATATCAACCAAAAATGAGTTGAAAAATATTATTGGTCAAAATTGGGAAAATGATTTATCATCTCAAAAACCGGTTACAATTACTAATATAAATGATATCATTGCAAGTGAAAAGCTTGACACTAATGATTATGATGAAGGTTACATAGAACATATGGATGTTTGTGTGGAACGAGATCAGATATTTCGTTCTAAAATTGATGTCGATTCAAATGTTAAACATGGCATCTGGAGTATTCCCACTGGTGGATCAACTTACTATCCATACTCTGGAGAACATAATGCAGTAAACAAATGGGGCGACACAAAGATGGGAATTTCATTTCCATCTAATGTTGATGTAAATGGTGCATGGTTTGCTGGTCAGGGTGGAGGCGAAGGTGTCTGGACAGAGGGTGTCCGTGTACATGGGTACTTAAATGGAGAACATAAAAAAACTACTGACTGGTTTTATGACATTGATGATACCCCTTCTTGGTTTGAAATAAACCTTCAAGATATCGATAGGATTGTTATAGAAGCAATTCCTGTCTATAACGGTGCAGGCTGGTACGCAATGGATGATTTTACCTATTCTCGCAAAACAGATAATGAACAAGATAGTTCAAGCGTAATTGTCCTAGATTTTGAAGATTGCTACTATAAACAAGACCTGAATAAAACAAATTATGGTGGCCTTATATGGGAAACAGGAACCGGGGTTTTTTACAAAGATTCTAAGAATGCACCTATGCAGGAGAAAAATAGTAAGGATTCTTCAGAAGACAATCCTGCTATTTCACCAACTCAAATTCATAATTTTCAAGGAGTTATAAGAGGTGACGCTGAATCTTGGTCTTATCCTCCAGATACATGTGGAGCTGTTGGCCCCAACCATTTTGTCGAAACAGTAAACAGAAATTTTGCTGTATATGACAAATCAACTGGAGAGGAACTGATAAATATACTATTAGGTTCTTTTTTACCAGGTAGTAATGGAGACCCACGAGTTTTATATGATCAATACAGCGATCGTTGGTTTGTAATTGTTTGCGATTTCACCACAAAAATCTTTCTTGCTGTTTCAATTTCAGATGATCCTACAGGGGATTGGTTCAAGTGCGATTTTGTGGTATCTCAGGGTAGCGATGCCGGAAAGTGGCCAGATTATCCAACACTTGGAGTCGATGAGGATGGAATATACACTGCTGCATACATGATAGGTGGTAGTAATGGCATGAGCATTTTTGCACTTGAAAAGGCTCCCTTAATTGCACCAGAACCCCGCTTAGGTGATGTTTATGCATTTCGAGAACTACCATTTGAAGGAGCTATTCAACCAGTACATACATTTGGTACAACAGATGGTGAATATTTTGTTTCACGGATGTCGGCGACAACCATCCGCGTGCGTCTTTTGACAGACCTGCTCACTGATCCTACCTTAACTGAATTAGGTTATGCTACTGTTCCAGCACATTCTACGCCGCCCGATGCTCCGGCTTTAGGCAGTACTGTTCCTCTTGATACGGTTGGTCACCGTTTGATGAATGCGGTCTATCGTGATGGTTACATCTGGACTGCACATTGCATAGGCCTTGATGGACGGGCCGCTGCTCGCTGGTATAATATCAGCGTCTCCGAACCTACGCTTGCTGATTATGGTACAGTCAGTGATCCAGTTATGTACTATTTCTTTCCTTCAGTCATGGTCAATGCTGGAGGTAATGTAGTCATGGGTTTTTCCGGATCTTCTTCTGAGCAATATGCAGCTGCATATTACACTGGTCGCTTAGCCAATGATCCACCAGGTGAGATGGATCCTCCTGTCTTATTCAAAGCAGGAGAGGATACTTACAACCTGATTGATGGTTACGGTCGAAATCGATGGGGGGATTACAGCCTTTGCTCACTTGATCCTACAAATGAATACACGCTTTGGACAATTCAAGAATATGCTCACTCAATTAATAGCAGTGGCCAAAACCGCTGGGGTACCTGGATAGGAGAGCTAGAATATGGAAATCAACCTCCCAAGACACCAACAATTGATGGTCCAACAAATGGAACCACAGGGGCCTCTTATGATTATACTTTATTTTCAGAAGACCCAGATGGTGATGACGTCTATTACTGGATCGATTGGGGAGATGGTACATCCAGTGATTGGATTGGTCCATATACATCTGGTGAAGAGATAACCTCAAGCCATGTATGGAATGAGCCAGGGGAATATGAGATAATTGCAAAATCAAAGGATAAATATTTCGAGAGTAGCTGGTCAGATCCTTTAATGATCAACATAGCACAATTGATTGTTATAGAGTCAATAAAGGGAGGATTATTCAAAGTAAGAGCAGTACTAAAAAACAATGCTGACGAAGAGATTACTGGTGTACAATGGAGCATCACCCTTGAGGGTGGTGCATTTATTGGCAAACAGTCCTCGGGGGAAGAAGATATTCCTATGAATGGAGAAGTAACTATTAAATCAGGATTAATATTGGGATTTGGAGAAACTAAGATAACGGTAACTGCTGATATCCCTGAATGTTCAGATTCTACATGGAGAGGTGGATTTGTCTACGTGTTTTACATACATGTCAACATCGGAGGCGGGTGATTTCTAAGATAACGTCTGGAAAGGATCCACCTGTTTCATAATTCTAGAAAGAAAGAATTATAGATAAAAAAGAACCTTAGACATACAGGTTTTTAGAATGATTCCCTATATTGGAAAACTTCTTTATCCTATTAAAAAGACTTTAGGTGAAAAAATAGGAATTAAGAAAAAAATAATAATTATTTTCTTTCGAAAGCTTTATAAATATTCTGATTGTTGATATTGGA
>CAZHIY010000242.1:0-3666 GCA_964533085.1 uncultured Thermoplasmatales archaeon
AAATACAATAGCTGGATAGTCGTCATTTAAAGAGTTACAAGTATAAGTATCAACAAATGGTTGAGAAGGATAATATTCATAGCATGCAGTAGGGGACCCATGTCCTGCCCAATCAACAAAAGCAAATGAACCTTCTGACCAAACTTCTTCTACCTTAGAATAACTTACATCATAGTCACATTCATATGAAGATTGATCTTCTTCATACATTTTTAATGTAGTCCAATCCTCCATCCATGGATGAATTTCTGGATCGGTTTTATACTCCATAAGAGCAGCGTTGTCCGTATCAGGCCAGAAAAAAGTACCAATAAGGAGAATATTTTTCTTAAAAGCGGGATCATCATTTTGTTCGTAAGCGATTGATTTCTGACATATATCCTCAACTATATCAGGATCACTCCATGGAATTCTTCCAACACTTATTTCTGCATGAAAATCAATTGGATCAGAATCCTCCCCATATTGATGGTCTCCATCAGCATCCCATGATTCGCTGTCTGGAAAAGAGAGCTCTGCAAAATAGTAATCTGTATCAGGTTGACCATATCCTGTATCCTGTGCGCAAAGACGCATTGGAACATCGTCATAACCTCCTATTAAACATACATCAAGAATTCCCCATTCATCAGTTGGGTATTTGCTAAGAAGAAAATTTCTCATTTTTTCAGCTAGATCATATCCTCCATAATTAGAATCAATCCAATCCGTTGTAGCAACATATACACTTTTTCCTTTAGATTCTTCCCAATCAACTAAGGTTTCTACAGAAGAAGTCAAAGAGTCAAGTGTAATAATCACATAATCATTAGTCTGTCTTCCAGATTTACCAATAGGATACCAATTTTTTGCTTCATTATGATTATATATAAAATGTTCTGCCCATTGTTCAGTTTTTAAATTGTAATCATTCATAATTTTTTGAGAAGAAAATCCTTCAGGATAGTTGTAAGTAACAGTTATTGTAAACTCAGGATAATAAGTTAATTTTCCTGAAATTGGTTTATATGAAAATGGAATTACTCTTGCATCCACAAGATTATATCTTCTATAACCCCCAGTTCTTACAAACTCTACGTTAGAACTAGGATAGGTTTCATCACTATTATAGACACTTTCATAATTCTCTTGATAAATTTGCTCTTCTTTTTCATGTACTAATGGATCTTCTTTCCCAATTACTTGAGGAAGTGCACATGGTAAAACATTATAACTATCTTCTAGAAGAATTCCTTCACCAGTTTCAAAGTTTATATCAACAAAATCTGAACCTGGTGGAATTGCAATAGAAAATATCTTTGCTGGTAAATTTGGTTTACCTGCAACAAGGTAATGACCAAAGTTATCAACTTTAATATTTACTCCATCTTCTTTATTTTCTATTTCATAATTTCCAATTTCAATTGAAATTGTTATTTCTCCATCATCAAATTCAATATCATTTGTTAACACTGTAGCGCTTGTCAGTACGCTACCGATCATCAGCATGCTTATTAAAATTCCAATTACTACCCTTTTCATAATATACCTCCAATTAACGATTGTTATCTGTTATTCTTATAGTATATATAATATTTATGATAAATAAAGTTTTACGTATTATACAGTTAAATTTATAAAAATTAGAATAAAAAAAGAATTATCTAACAACCATAACCGGTTTATGAGCATATTGTACAACCTTATTTGCAACACTACCAATCAAATAGCGTCCAATCTTACTTGTACCCTTACTTCCCAATACTATTAGATCAACATTTAACCTATTTGAAGTATCAATAATTCTTGCAGATGGGTCTCCTTCCTCAATAATACTTGTAATTGTGAATCCCTGCCGAACAATATCATCAACTATTTCATTAATTATGATTTCAGCTTTTTTCTTAATTGTCTTATACGTATCCTTGACAACAAAAGCTTTATCGGAAGGACTCGGAATTACTGCTAATAATATAAGTTCTCCTTGTTCATCAAGAAGAGATAAAGATTTAGTCAAAGCTTGTTTTGAACCTTCTGAACCATCAAAACCAACAAGAATTTTTTTCATAATCTATTTTTTTCTCCAAACTGAACCCTTGGAGGTGTCTTGTATTTCAAATCCTATTTTATCTAGATCTTTTCTAATAGAATCAGCTTTTCCCCAATCTTTTTTAGTGCGGGCATCATCTCTAATTTTTAAAAGTACATCAATTAAATTCTCAATGTTTTTTTCCTTTACATCCTTTTTATATTTATAAACTAATTTCTGAACTTTTTCTAAGAGAACCTCTTCATCTTTACCTTCAACAAAAATTGGTTGAAATAATGTTACAATATTTCCCAACTTTATAAATATACCAAGAGCATAAGCGCACACTTCTCCTTTTATATTGGGATTATCTTCAAAAAATTTGTTGCTTTTATTTACAAATTCAAAAATTGAAGAAATTGCAAGAGGTGTATTAAAATCATCATCCATTGCTTTTTCAAAATCCTCTTTAAACTCTTCAACGATTTTAAGATAGGATTTATCCTTTGAAGATAATGATTTTTCATCTATTTTATCGATTTTTAAATTATTAGAAAAATTTTCTAATTTTTCTTTAAATCGATGAATCCTTACAAGACCTTTTTTAGCATCTGTTAATGCTTTTTCATTGAAATCTGGTGGACTTCGGTAATGAGCTTGGGATAAAAAAAGACGAACAACTTCTGGATCCCATTTTTGTAACAGGTCTTTTACATTAATTATATTTCCTAGGGATTTTGACATCTTCTCACCATTAATTGTAAGAAGACCTATATGCATCCAATAATTTGCAAAATTTTTACCAGTAGCAGCTTCAGCCTGAGCTATCTCATTTTCATGATGTGGAAAACGAAGATCCATACCCCCACCATGAATGTCAAAAGGTAATCCTAAATGTTTTCCACTCATTGTTGAACATTCAATATGCCATCCAGGTCTACCCTTTCCCCAAGGACTATCCCATGACGGTTCACCAGGTTTGGATTTTTTCCAGAGTGCAAAATCAAGTGGACTATGTTTTTCTTCACCTGATTGGATTCGTGCACCACCCATTAAATCATCAAGTTTTTGTCCTGAAAGTTTGCCATAGTCCTTAAATTTGTTAACAGAAAAATAAACATCGCCTTCAGACTCATATCCATAATCCTTGTCAATTATGTTTTGAATCATCTCAATCATATCTGGAATAGTCTCAGAGGCTTTAGGATATAAATCTGCCCGTCTTACACCAAGTTTATCTAAATCATAAAGACATCTATCAGTAAATCGTTGAGAATATTCAAGTGCATCAACTCCTTCCTTGTTTGCTGCTTCAATTATTTTATCATCAACATCTGTAATATTCTGAACATAGGTTACATTATATCCTTTATATTCAAAGTACCTACGTATAAAATCAAATGCAAAATAGGTTCTTGAATGACCAATATGTGCATCACTATAAACAGTCATGCCACATACATACATCTTCACTTTTCCTTTTTCAACAGGGATAAATTCTTCCTTTTTTCGTGATAAAGAATTGTATATTTTTAAAACCATTTATATGTTCAGCCTTTTATCCCAAAATAGGATAAAAAATATATACTTTACTGTAAAGTTTCAGTAGTTCGGCAAGTGGGTGATATAAATTGACAATTGAACAACTTGTCGAATTC
>CAZHIY010000243.1:0-3664 GCA_964533085.1 uncultured Thermoplasmatales archaeon
TTTTGTATGATTCATACCAGAACAATGGTAATAACCATCATTTGGAGGATATGACGTTTTTATAATATTGATAGTGGGTGCTCGTCTGTACCAAAAAGGTGTACTATCACACGCTATCATCACATTTTCAGGTTTAATAAAAGGGTCAACAATAGAAAAAATCTTTTCTGAAAAGCCCCATGTAAAGGCTTGGGAGATCGAAAGATTGTTTCTTTTATCTTCAAACATGTCATTATAGTCCGTTTGATCTGTGATTTTTTCTAAGTAACATTTATTTAAAAAGCGCTTTATAGGTCTAAATAGGTGTGAACTCTTGATATGTAAAGTGGAATTTGTAGTATTTTGAGCGCATGTATTAACAGCGATCATCATTTTTATATCATTAGCTTTATTAAGAAAAAAGGAACCATAATTATCTACAACATAGCTTCTTGAGCCTCTTAAACTATATTCATGTCCTCCGAAAGTAATGAATGTAATATTGTATTTAGGTATAATATTATTGTCATTAAAATATTTTAGTATCCCAAGCATGATTCCAACACTAACTGCATTATCACGTGCACCTTGCCCCCAGACACAATCATAATGACCCCCGTCAATAATGACTCTTTTACTACTATCTTTTCCTTCTACATTACACCAGACATTATAACTATCTGCATTGGTTTTTTCTTGATTAACCCAAAAATCAGCTTTCACATCTTCATTGTCAATCCAATCATCAAGTTTTAGTTGTTCTCCATTGCTATCAACGATAGTTCTATTGAGAGATATCATAATGTCAGGAAAAGGACAATACATTAAAGGTTGGTATCTCAGAATTGGACCCATCATCGCTGCAAAAACCTCCCTGAAAGGAATATATGTCCACATCATATGAACATCATCAGATATTGTTGGATCATAAGTCAAAATACCAACACAATTAGGATTCCACATTAATACTCTAGGAATAAAAAAAGGTTCAATAGAGGAAAAATTTAACAGAACAACATATTTATTTGACTCATTAGTTGGGGTTAAGGAATAGTTATGAATAGTAAGATTTCCAATCTCTGATATAGGACCCTCACTATTATTAAGTATTCCTGTTAAAAGATATTTACTTTCATTTGTTACTAAATCTTTTATAATACTTGCATTTTCTTTTGAAATGGCAACACCGGAAATAGATGTTTCCCAACTAGAGATATCTGAGACGTTATCTCTCATCAAAATGAATCCTGAAGCATTAAGATTCGCAATTAACTCAACTGTATCATTATATTCGTTGTCAGAAACATTGATCAAATGTATCTTGTCAAATGTTTCATTTTCGCTGACATTTGAATAATTTTCTATGTAAACGACTTCACCAAAGAAACCATAGTTTGAGTTATTTAACCGAATATATGATACATTAAACTTGGTTTTATCTGGTAACATGTCCTTAGTGAAATTTCTAACTTCCACGTTAAAATGGGAAATATTCTTCTGTTTTTCGAAACCGAAAAACCAACAAGGAAATGGAAATGATTCATTATTAGGAATAATAGCAGTACAAGTGTCGTTATAAAGTTTCAAACCATATCCTAAAATGTTTACGCTTTCGTTCAGAGTGATAGGTTCTCTTTTTATTGTTACATTTGTGATCTGAGCTAGATTATCTGTGAAATCTTCCATCCATGTTTTAATATAAATTGAAGCTTTCTGTTCACCTTCAGAGCCAAACCATCTTCCTTTATATATGCCATTATCAGGTACATTGATAACAATTTCAGAAAGATTCTTAGTTTTATTGAATATTTCTTGATAATCAAGTCCAACAAGACCATTACCTCCACTTTCTCCACCAGTAGTGGCCTCTACATTTAACTCTTTGGGTATTATCAAAATAGAACCTATGATAATAACCAGCATAAAAAATAATAGACTTACAATCTCTCTCCTACTCATCTCAAATCCTCCCACAAATATTAAGTATTAAATAAGGAAAATCAAGTACATAAAATTTGTGGAACAAACTGTATTCAAAATAATAAGAATTAATTTTCTATGTCTTTTATGTAGTACATTTATACTATTAAAGTGAAATTAAAAAGTTTTATAAACTCTTTAGAGTTTAAATATGTTGGGAGGAATAATTTATGAAGAAATATAAATCCACCATATATGGATTGAAAATTGGAGCAATATCTATCTTTATTATTCTAGCAGTAAATCCACTTGTTGTTGGATACAATATTAAAAACACAAATGAAGAGTTAACAATTATTAAAATAGTTTCACCATCAGATAATGGTTTAACCAATCATGTATGGCCCATGGAAAACTACGACCTTCGACATACAGGAAGAAGTCCTTATAGTACTGCTGATAACCAAGGTGATGAAATTTGGCGATTTAGAACAGGCGGATGGGCTGAGAGTTCACCTGTTATAAGCAGTGACGGGACAATTTATTTTGGATCAGATGATTTCTATGCAGTAAATTCAAATGGAACTTTAAAATGGGTATATGAACATTATGGTTTAATTGAATCTTGTCCTGCTATCGATAAAAATGGATTGATATACATAGGAAATATGATTGGATCTCCCAACTATTTATGGGCTTTTTATCCAAATGGTACACTAAAATGGAAATTTAAACCAGGGGATAATGTGATGTCTTCTCCAGCTGTTGGAACTGATGGCACGGTCTATTTTGGTGCTCATAATGGGTATATATTTGCTCTTTACCCTAACGGTACATTAAAATGGAAATATAAAACAAATAACGCAGTCTTATCTTCTCCAGCAATTGGTGATGACGGAACCGTTTATTGTGGTTCTCATGATGGTAATCTGTATGCACTTTACCCTAATAATGGTACATTGAAATGGAAATATGGAACAGGAGACTGGGTACGCGGGAATCCATCCGTTGCAGATGATGGAACCATTTATTTCCCATCATTCAGTGATAAGTTATATGCACTTTATCCAAACGGTACCTTGAAATGGAAGTTTAATACCGGATTTGGAGCCTCAGGCACTCCCACTATCGGGACTGATGGGACAATATATGTTGGAACAGACAAACTTTATGCTTTATATCCGGATGGAACCCTTAAATGGAGTTTTAACTTAGGAACCAAAATGCATATGGCTGATTCATCCCCTGCTATCTCCGCTGATGGAACGATATATATTGGAGTGAGTCATGATGATGGCCATGGCGGTGAGCTAATAGCTGTCAACCCTGATGGAACTGAAAAATGGAGAAGCAGTTATATTGCTAATGAAGCTGTAAGCTCAGCACCTGCAATCGGTGAAGATGGAACAGTATATATCTGTTCTTGTTCAAATGAGAATGATGAATCTGTTGGTAGTCTTCATGCTTTTCACACTTTCGATCCCAACGCTTCAAATGCACCAGAAATAGAAGGTCAAACAAATGGAAAAACCGAAACAAAATACGAATACACATTCACCGCAACAGACCCTAACGGTGACGATGTATACTACTACATTGAATGGGGAGATCACAAGGTTAAAGATTGGTTTGGCCCATATCAATCTGGTGAAGAAGTAAAAGTCAACCATACGTGGAAAGGGAAAGGGTCGTATACGATTAAAGCCAGAGCCAAGGATGTGAATGATTTATGGGGTCCTTATGGATCACTGAAGGTGACAATTCC
>CAZHIY010000244.1:0-3652 GCA_964533085.1 uncultured Thermoplasmatales archaeon
TAGTTCTATCATTTTTATGTACATCCCATCCTCAAGAATAATTATGATAACAATCCCAATTTTATTTTTTAGATTAAAAGAATAACTTTTTGCTCACCATCCTTTCTATTTCAACTATTCTCCTATCAAATAAATAAAGAGTGCAATACTGAATAGATCATAGTATACAAAAATTTTTCTATAAAAAATAATAATGACCCATTAATTAGCAACTAAAAATTTCCATCCAAATTTATCTAATGAATTTCTTCATCTTTTTATCAATCCTATGCATTTGAATTTTCAAGAACTTTAAAGTAATCTGATCTTTGAAAATAACTGTTAAAAAAACAATTACAGCAATTGCAGAACCAAAAATTAACATAAAGATATTAAATGTAAATTTAGTCCTTTGCTCATCTAAACCGATAAATCCCCCCTCGGAGACAATATTAACAATTATACTTTTATTGTATATATTACCAAGATTATCAGTTATAATCAGCGTAACAGTATATTCTCCAGATTTATTATAGATATGAGAAGTACTTATTCCACTACTAGTCCCTCCATCACCAAAATCCCATTCATAACTGACGATAAATCCATCAAGATCATAGCTACCAGATGCATCAAAAATAATAGTATCATTAACAGATACCTTACCAGATATATCAATATCTACAACTGGAGGTATTTCTAAACCCTCCTGCGAAACGGTTACATTTAAAGATTTAGACCAGCTACTGTTCAACCCGTGAATATCTTGAGCAATAACACGTACACCAAATGTTGAAATAGAGCTCCAATTATAAGACATTGAAACAGTAGTATTTGAATCAACAAAATCACTCCAAGCACTAAAATTACCGTCACCCCAGTCAAATTTTAACCTTATTTGATCTTCATCAATATCATATGTTGAACTTGAATAGATGTATTCTACACCCATTTCAACATATGTTGCACCAGATGGTTTCAATGGTGTAACTGGTGGATTGTTTTCTTCAGGAATTGGTGGAAAATAAAATCCACCACCACCTGGTGGTGGAGGTGGAGGATTTGGAGGACTACTTCCACCTACAACCTCGACGCTACCAGATGTTACATTGACTGGAACATATTCTGTCTCATTTACTACAGTAGTCCAAGTACCGACATCTATAAATTCCAAATCTGAGGTTCCAGAATACTGCTTAGCAGTAAATGTAATTGTCACAAATGTCCCATCATCTGTTACATTCCCTGGTCCAACAATCAAACCATATATATTTACGATACTGCCTGCCTCATTATCAATAGTCCCACCATTAAAAAATGTGGAAAAATTATCAAAGATATCACCTTCAACAACAGAATCAGCTTGAACAAGGGATGCATCAAATAAAAGCCGAAGCTCAAATGCCTTTATAGGTTGACCTGGAACACAAAAAACATCAATTGTAAAATTATCATCTGCATCAACTGTTTGACTAACTGGACTTATACTTATTTGGGTGTTCTCAAAAGGGTCACCCAATGCAAAAAAACCAAATGAAAGAAATGAAAACATTAAAAAAAAACCAAAAAGAGCAAATAATCTAGACAAAAATATTGCTCTCAGAGTATCACTACTCCCACCAGATTTCACTGTAGTGATTTGAGATCCCAACTAGGTCAAGGACCTGTATCACACCGTTGTTATCAACATCCTCACGAATCCAGCCAGCACTACCTTCTTGATTGTATAGATTCGAAACTAATACAAGGTCAAAAATATTTATGACACCATCATTATTAATATCCCAGTTTGGAACCATTGAAAAAGCATAACTAATTGAAACAACGGAATTATCATCCTCATCGGAAGCCCAGATATGATAACTATAATTGCCGACTTCAGAAAAATCTGTACTGGAATTGTAATAATAGCTAGTTCCACCACCTGAAATAAATGAAACATTGTTCCATGATCCATCAGGATTAGTGATATTTAGATAAACATCATCAACTGCGATATTATCAGTAACATCACATGTGATGTTCACCCAACCGAATAGAGGATCGGTATCTAATGGATCAGAAGAAGTAAGCAAGACATTTGAAATTTCAGGTGAGGTCATATCTCCAATGAAAAACGAAAAACTTGCAGAGACTTCACTGTTAGCCGCTGTATCACTTGCCCAAATAAGATATGAATAAGGTCCAATCATATCATAGGTTTTATTACAAAAATACGTATCACCAGTTTTGTTACCTGTGATCGATATATTTTTAAAACTACTATCAGGATATGTGATATTTAGATAAACCATATCAACTAAAGTATTATCAGTGACAGTAGCTGAAATATTTACAAAACCGGAAACCTCTTGAAGACTTGGCGAGGCAGAAACATCAGATATTATTGGAGGATTTGTGTCAACCTGAACTGTACCATTAGTCAAGGAAATTGAAACATATTCAGATTCATTTGTAATACCCACTTCATAAAGTGATAAAGAAGATATTCCAGTGGTTGATTTTGAAACAAAACTAATATTTACAAGAATTCCAGGATCTGAAACATTCCCTGCACCCAGAATCAAACCATAGATATCAATAATAGTTCCTGATGAATTATCAATAGTTCCTGCATTAAAAAACGTGGTATACCCGTCAAATATATCACCTTCTGTTACCTCATTTGCGGAAATTAAAGATTCATCAAATGAGATTTTAAACTCAAAAGCCTTTATCGGTTGACCTGGAGTACAATATACATTTACATTAAAACTTTGATCAGGACCAACTATCTGACTTGCTGGACTTACACTTACTTGAGTATCCTCAAAAGGATCACTAATAACAGTTAAAGCTGTGGGAATTACTATTAACAAAATAATTGCAGCAAGAAGTGCACCAAGTTTAGACCAATAAAGGCCTTTCAGGATATCACACCTCCCACCATTTATTAGATAGATAAACGATGGATATGGAGAAATCAGGTTCAACTTCGTCTGCTTTGTTTCTATAAAATAAATCTAGAGATAAGAAACTATAAATTAAGCTCTCAACTATTGACAATCCCTTCAACAAATTCCATCCACCTAGTGACACAGACATCCTGTGTCATGTTAAATTCTGTCAATCAAAGTATATAAAAATATGGAGTAAAATTAACAAAGTGACAAAATAACAAAAAGGAAAAAAACCATAAATATATTTTTATAAAATTAATGTTATAGAAAAGTTATTTCTAGAAAACCTTTAAACAGATTTTTATAGATTTCAACTACAAAACATTTACTCTTTTAATTTGAATAAAATAAAATGTATTAAAATAGAATATTAAGCTTTCATTATTGCCAACAGAAATATCCCAAGGGCAATTGCTGCTCCGATAACAGCACCAACAATAGATACCACACCCTGAACAACAGTACCTTGAAAGTTCAAAATACCTTCTGGAGTTCCTAAGATCCCAGACAAAAAGTTTGCACCATACAGAAATACCAAAAACACAAGAAATCCAATGATAACTAATATACCACCAACTGCTCTGCTTTTACCAGATCCAAAATATGCAGTAAATATTCCTGCTATTATACTTGCAATTGCAAATACAAGCGTCATCATGCTCAATAGATAATTAAACATACTTTACCTCAACTTCCCAAAACTATTGTTTGGTTAAATAATTTTTCTATTTATT
>CAZHIY010000245.1:0-3646 GCA_964533085.1 uncultured Thermoplasmatales archaeon
ACAGGTGGTGATCCGCTAATTGTCTGGAAAAGGACAAAAAATTATATTTTGATCCTAAAGAACGAATTTGGTTCAAGTTTTCATATTCATATGTATACCTCTGGATTAAGAAATAGCGAATATGTAAATGATCTTGTATCTGCAGGTCTTGATGAAATAAGATTCCATCCTTCTCATAAATATTGGAGTGATATGCAAAATAGTCCAATAATTCATTCAATAAAAAATGCAATAAACACAGGAATTGATGTTGCAGTAGAAATTCCTGTTATTCCCAACATGGATGAAAAGATTATTGCGTTGATAAACTGGGCAAATGAAATAGGATTAAAATGGATTAATCTAAATGAACTTGAATATTCTGAAACAAATGCAAAATTATTGAATGATAAAGGATTCAGTGTTAAAAATGATATCTCTGCCGCTGTAAAAGGAAGTCAAGAATCAGCTTATAATATTATCAATAAGATTTCGAAAGTAGATTTAGAGATAGGTGTTCATTACTGCTCATCTTCATTTAAAGATGCAACACAACTTAGAAATAGGATTAAACGAAGAGCAAGATCGGTTGCTAAAGATTTTGAGGTAATTACTAATGAAGGAACTATTTTAAAAGGAGTAATTTATGCAAAAAATATTTCTCTAAATGATCTTTATGATCTTTTAAAGAAAGAATTCAACATTGATAATAATAAACTGTTTGTAAATAAAGAAAAAAAAAGAATAGAATTAAATATTTTATTTCTTCAAAAAAATGCTACTTATCTTAAGAAAAAAGATATAAAATGTTTTTTAGTTGAGGAATATCCTACTGCTGATGGTCTTGAAGTTGAAAGAATTCCTTTACCAGTTTGAATATATCTATCCGGTACTTCCGAATGTAAAAAAATGAGAAAGAAACCATGGTTTACAGTAGGAAAATGGGCTAAAGAACTAATTTTTTTCAGACCTCTTTTATATTGACTTTTTGGGAAGGAGTGATTGTTTTTCCTTTTTTGAGAGTTGTGTATCAAAAACTTTTACCATAATGTTAAGTTCTTGATAACTAAAAATCTTAGATTTCTTATTTTTTATTAATGATTTTAAAGCATTTTTATTCTTATCAGATAAATAATAGACTGATCGTCCTTCTATCTGAGCTCGTTGAATCATTGGAAGATATTTTTTAAGTCGACGCAACTGCTGAGAAGCTTCATCTGTTGAATTAACATATCCCTTTTCCAGTAGCTCCTTTAATAGTTCAAGTGATTTCCCTTGAATTCTTCTCTTGGGATATTGATGATTAGGTAGATCTTTTGTATAGTAATATACTAGTTGAAATTGTAATTTCATTTCTTTTGCAATCTGATATTTTGATTTTCCGTTGATTACTTCATTTCTTATTTGTTTTATGATTTCTTTTGAAAACTTTCTATGTCATTTTCCACTTGGAATATCATTAGTATGTTTATAAACAGTAGATGCACTAATTCCCAATTTCTTTGCTACATTATATTTAGATTTACCACAAATGACCAGCTCTCTTGCTTTTCGAATAATTTCTCTAGGTAGCAGTTCTGCCATCACTGTCTATGTTGAAAAGTAGTATAAAAAGATATCACAGTTGCGTTATTTTTTTATGTAATATACACAAGTTTTTGATGCCCCTCGAAATTCTATCTTTTGTTCATCCTGCAATTTTTTAAACCAACGTTTAACAGTTTTAATTTTCTATATGGTCATAGTTGATAATAGATAAAATTTTATAGGGTAATGATGATTACGGTAATCATGGTTACCCTAATAACGGTTCCTCGTAAAGATGTTGAAAAAGTCAAATCAGCAAAAGGATGGATATTAATACATGGTAGAAGGAAGGTTGGAAAAACCTTCATAGTTAAAAACTTTATCAAGTATGACATATATGTATTGGTCAAAAGAGGAGGAGGAGCACTTTTTGAAGGAGGTCCATTAGAGAGAACAGATAATTATGATCAAGTTGTGGAAATCATTCTTAAAGGATTGGAACAGGGAAAAACCGTGGTCGTAGATGAATTTCAGCGGCTTTCTGAAGAATTTATTGATTCTCTTCAGATGTATTATCCAAAAGGAAAACTTATACTGCTTGGGTCATCTATGCATGTTTCAAAAGATATAACCTCAAGAAAATCTCCGCTTCTAGGTTTACTCTCCGAAGTTCATCTATCCCTACTTTCTCCAACTGATATATTCCATTCCCTATCTGATATTCTTTCAGCAGAGCAAGCATTAATGCTTTCTCCATATCTTCGTGATCCTTGGGCACTTAGATATCTAAGTAAAAATCCAGAAGTAACTATTTTGAATATATTAGAATACTCAAGAAGTGCAATACCGGCGCTCATTGGTGAAGTATTTTTGGATGAAGATAGATTTTTATCAAACGTTTATGAAAGCATTATAAGATCTATTGCGAGTGGAAAAAACACCTTAAA
Organism: uncultured Thermoplasmatales archaeon; assembly: GCA_964533085.1. Classification (GTDB taxonomy): domain Archaea; phylum Thermoplasmatota; class E2; order DHVEG-1; family DHVEG-1; genus SG8-52-3. Next base: position 2,454 of record CAZHIY010000245.1, read on the forward strand.
AGAAGTAAGCGATCAGTTATTTTCAAAAAAACTAATCAATGCAAGTGACCCCTCACTTGTTCGACCATATGTAAAAATAATGGAAGATATGGATCTTATTGAAAGAATACCTCTTTATGATAGCCGAGGTAACTATTATTCTATTAAATCAAAGATCATGGAATTATACTTTTACCTTGATGAAAAATACAATATTGAAAGCAGTAAAACCACACTTATGAAAGAAGTAATTAAAGAACGAATACCTTTTCACATTCAATTCTTTACAGGTGAACTGATGGCAGAAATACTTGATGGAACTTTTAGGTATTATATGACAAAAGATTTTGACATAGATATTTTAATCACAAAAAGGAATCGTCCAATATTTGTTGGAGAGGTAAAATGGACAAATAAAATAAAACAAAATGATATATCAAGGTTTCTTAAAAACACAGATAAATTCGACTGTAAAAAAGCGTTGATATCACGTACAGTTTTTGATACAAAGGATGTAGAAATTATAACTCCTTCTAAGCTTTTAGAAATGATTAATTCACATCATTCTTAAATTGTATTCTTTTTACGGATACGTTATATCGTATATCTTGAAATTCATCAGTTTTAATATCTTAGCAAAAGCTTTTAACAGTAGGATATGCAGGAAACTATTTGTCAGCTATGTCTAAAACTTGCATAAAAAAGTATGTGAAAACAAGTTATTTTCGTCACATTTTGTCATTAAATTGTATATAATTTTTAATTTGTGTGAAATAGAATATAATTTTTGAAATAAATATTTTTAAGCAAAGGTTTGTTATTTCATGTTCTCAGTTCTTTTGTATAATCTGTGGATCCTTGCTGATATATTAATTTGGTTATCTCTTTTTGGTAAAGTAGAAGACAAACATCTGGTTACCTCCAAACTTTTTGGAACCATTCTATACACCATTGATCCTGGAGGTGGATAACAAATGCTGTCTCTTGTTTTTATGCAGTTCCTGTTGTAGTTTAGAATAGATTTCTATCACAATTTTTTTGAAGATTTTAACGGTTTATTAACTGATTTCCTAGATTTTTATAATTGATTTACCTCTGTAAAAGCATGTTGGTAATAAAATTCACTGCAAAACAATCATTTCTAAATCTACTTTCGGAGCACATGGCGTCAAAATTCATTCTGAATTGAGCATAGAAAGCCATTCCTCGATACT
>CAZHIY010000246.1:0-2383 GCA_964533085.1 uncultured Thermoplasmatales archaeon
GGTTCAGTGATATTGTAATCGATTATTATAAAGCGTTTTGGGTTCCAATAAGAGGATATATTGTGCCGAAAGGGATGGTCGTAAAAGCAATAAAAAAGACGGGTTTTTAAATTTTGGAATATATGTCCGCCTAATCATCTAAGTTTTATTTTATTCATACATGAATAAAATAATGCAGGGGACGAGATTTGAATACACTTTTACTAGTAAAAAATTTATGTTTTCACCTTTTGACTCAAGTCCTATGAAATATTTTGAATTTTTCATGTTGCATCACCATAAATCGAGTATGCAACACGAGACATTCAAGAATCATCATACCATCTTTTTTAAGTGTTTAAAATATTTTCTGACATTTTTGTTTATTTGCGATAAAAAGTCGACAATTAACGTAATATATATCGAAAAAAGCTTAAATGAATAATAAATTTTACAATTATAAAATGAGGAGGTTTGTATGAAATGAAAAAAATTTTATCAATTTTAGGAGTTTGTTTCCTGCTAGTTGCTATGTCTGCGATGTCAGCAATGCCAATTAGTGTTAATAAAAATGCTCGAATAATTAAACCAAATCTACCTAATTTTCAAAAACCACTCCCCACTCTAGATGATCCACCTGAGTGGGCAAATGGTAATTTCACTGGTGTCTGGGGATTAAATATTCTTGGTATTCCACTTCCACCATCGGGGTGGATATATGGTTATTATCAGGAAATTGGTCTTGGTCAATTAGCAGCAGTATTTGCAGAATTTAACCAGACTGAGCCAACAGGTGCTATACTTGGGATTATGCTATGGGTATTTTTCATTGGAGGAGTTGGAAGCATAGCAACTGGTAATGGAACCTATGTAGCAGGGATTGGAGTTGCTAACGAAACACACTATTATTTAAGATTAAATGCCATCATCGGTCCAAGTTACTACATGCATGTTGAATATACAAGGTTTGAATAATTAATTCTTCCCATTTCTCCTTCCTTAATATCATCAAAAAACCTGAGGGACTTAGCTGTGAAAACCACTTATATTTTTATTTGTATATTGCTAATAGCAACTTCTATACCAGCAGTCGGAATAATGAACAAAATAGAAAATCCAGCAAGTATCGAAATGTATAGCAATTCTTGTAAACATCCAATTATTAAAACAACCATCGCTCGTGATGATAGAGGTGATATGTTTAAACAACTGCCTAAAGACCCAGATAATCCACTTAAAAATTCTTATACAAGCGATTCAGGAACCTATAATATACAGGTATTTGAGGATTTCTGGAATATTACTAATTCAATATGTGACATTCATTGGTGGGGTTTTAGCATGAAGTGGGTTGTTTTTGGATGGGTTTCCTGTGACCCTAATGGAATGAAAATCAATATAACATTCTACGATGACAATGATAGTAAACCTGGTGCAGAGGTTTATTCTTTTGTCGATATTGAGTATTCGGTTAATGGGACAGGAATCATGTATGAATGGTTTGGGGGTAACCTTCACGAGATGTTATATTTCGAAGCTCAACTCGAACCATGTATAGAACTGTCTAAAGGTTGGGTTTCAATCCAGAGCACATATAGTCCCAACGGTTGTTCTTTTCTATGGATGAATTCTGAGGATGGCAACGCCAACGCATATCAAAAACAACCCCCATTAACTCAACTCAACGATGATCTTGCCTTTATACTAACTGATGACAAATCTGATCTTCCGGATTTAGAATGTTATGGTAGTCTAAGTTGGTCAAATGTACAACCTGGTTCAACAGTAAAAGGTAATTTTACAGTTGAAAATATTGGAGTGGCAGGCACACTACTTGACTGGGAAATTTCAAATAAACCAAGCTGGGCAAATTGGACATTTAAACCAGAGAGTGGTGAAGATCTTGAAACTGGAGTACCCGTGATAGTAGAGGTTACAGCTATATCACCAAATAAAGAAAATTCGGAGTTTTCTGGAGAAATAAAAATTATTAATAAGGAAAATACTAGTGATAATTGTATAATACCAGTTTATCTAAACACACCGAAAAACAAACAATACAACATAAACCTACCATTCCAAAGATTTCTTGATAACTATCAAAGAATGTTTCTAATACTAAGACATCTAATTAAGTTATAAAATCGTACTATTTCTCTTATTTTTTTATCTTCTACCAAACATTTAAAGGACGATGAAAAATAATAAGAGAGTGAACTTTATAATAGAATAACTTTTTGAATGGAAGCATGGATTTACTGGTAAAAATGTATTAGTATTAAAAAATTCGAATAATGTGAATTTCTCTTTTTTTTAAAAAAATAACAATATTTAAATTGGAATTTTATATTTTAGGTTTATAAATTTGAGGGAGGATAAAGTTGAAATGAAAAATTCAAGGAAT
>CAZHIY010000246.1:2393-3629 GCA_964533085.1 uncultured Thermoplasmatales archaeon
GGAATTTTTTAAATAAAACTCTAATTGTTGGAGTTATTGTTTTAATCTGTTGTAATTATGTTTATCCAGTTTTTGCACTAGGTGAAGATCCTGTTATTGTTAGTATTACAATTTCACCAGAAAATCCCACTCCTTTATCAACAATAACTTTTACTGCTGAAATTAAGGGTGAGAATATATCAGAAGTGTATATGTTGGTAAAAGAAGCAGATGAAAATATGTGTATGCAAACTCGTAATTTTAGTATGGATAGAATCAATATGGGGATTTATGAATGTAATGTAACTTTAGAGTTTGTTGGTGCTACATATATTGGATATTCACCTGTTGTAAATTGTAATGGTACTTGGTATGAATTTGAATGGTTCAATCAAACACTTTACATTATTGAACCTGAACTAAGAATCTCTATAAAACGTGGTTTACATCGTTCAATTCAAATAGATATTGAGAATATTGGGACAGAGATTGCAAAAGATATAAAATGGAATGTTATTGTAACAAGAAGAGGTCTTTTTAAGAGAACTATTTTGAATATTTCTGGAAATATATCAACACTTGAAAAAGGATTATCTGAAAATATATTTGATCGTCCTTTTGGATTTGGATTTATAAAAGTTACAATAAATGTCAATGCATCAAGAATGAATTCAATCGAAAAAACAGTAAAAGGATTTGTTTTTCTTAGATTTATTCGACTCAGAAGATTTCTATAATTTAAAATCTCTTCATTTTTTCTTTTTTTTCAAGTTCAAATCTCTTTTTCAAAAAGAACCATGTTTTCTTCTGTTGAGTATTTAAAGGAATGCAGGGGACGTGATTCCGACTGGGAGTTTAAATCACATACCTGGGTCAGAGCAAACGATATCTAATGTAAAATTATGCTCCCGTCGGGAATACTGGCCAATAGTTCAATGCCCCCACCGTTGGGGCACTTAACCATTGGCAATAATGCCCGATCGGGGCTTAGGTGTTAATTGGTCAATGCTCCAACATATTTTCAGGTGATTTTCAATCATTTCTTATCCTTCAATTTATATTCAATAGCAGCAACAGGACAAACATCCTTACATCTATAACACAGATAACATTCTTGTTTTAAATCTTCTCTACCTGCTTCATTTGTCGGACAGATGGTCTCACATTTTTTACAATCAACACAGTTGGCATTTCTTTTTAACTTACTGGAGTTTTGCGTTTTTAGTATCCATAACTATTAGTTCGCAATATTCATTT
>CAZHIY010000247.1:0-3627 GCA_964533085.1 uncultured Thermoplasmatales archaeon
GAGTATATGAGGGGGTTGCAATTGGTGGTGATAGATATCCAGGTTCTACTTTTATTGATCATATGATGAGATATGAAGCGAATCCCGATATCAAGATGATGGTACTTCTTGGTGAAGTCGGTGGAATAGATGAGTACGAAGTTGTAGAGGCAATGAAGAAGGGTAGAATTAAAAAACCAGTTGTGGCCTGGTGTATAGGAACTTGTTCAAAGGTGTTTCCTGCAGAAGTTCAATTTGGTCATGCTGGAGCTAGAGCAGGAGCAGAAAGGGAAACTGCTGATGCAAAAAACAAGGCACTAAAAGAAGCTGGTGCCTACGTTCCAACTAGTTTTGATGATTTTGATAAACAAATAAACAAGGCATATACCAAACTTGTTAAATCTGGAAAACACAAACCAATTCCTGAAGTTGAACCACCAACAATACCTATTGATTATGATGTTGCTCTAAAACAAGGAATAATAAGACGACCTGCAAATTTCATATCAACAATTTCTGACGACCGTGGAGAAGAGTTAAGATATTGTGGTGTGAAGATTTCCAAAATATTTGAAGAAAAATGGGGACTTGGTGGAGTTATTGGTCTTCTTTGGTTTAAGAAAAATCTACCGCCATGGGCAAGAGAGTTCATTGAAAGAGTAGTACTACTAACTGCGGATCATGGACCTGCTGTTTCTGGTGCTCATAACAGTATTGTTGCAGCACGAGCAGGAAAAGATCTTATATCCTCACTTGTCAGTGGACTTCTAACAATTGGTCCACGTTTTGGCGGTGCTGTTCAGGGTAGCGCAGATCATTTCACAAAGTATCTATACGCCGGTGAAGAACCAAGTTTCATGGTAAAAGACATGAAGGATAAGAATGTAAATATACAGGGTATTGGTCACAGAATAAAATCAGTAACAAATCCTGATGTTCGAGTGACAATTATGGTAGATTTTGCAAAGAAGAATTTTCCAGTGACTGAAACTCTTGATTACGCTCTATCAGTCGAAAAATTAACAACTTCAAAAAGAAACAATCTAATTCTTAATGTAGATGGATGTATCGGTGTACTTTGTTGTGATATGCTACGAGGAATAGGATACTCAAGAGAGCAAGTTCGTGAATTTGTCGAACTTGGAATTCTTAATGCCTTCTTTGTTCTCGGACGAAGTATTGGTTTCATGGGTCATATTATGGACCAGAAGCGTCTCAAATCAAGACTCTACAGACATCCATGGGATGATATTCAATACATGATGCCTGATAAACCTGAAAAGGTGAAATAAATCTAAAAGATAGGGAGTGAGATAAATGAGTAAAGAAGTCGGAAAGATTATTTATACAAAAGTTGATGAAGCCCCAGCTTTAGCAACTTACTCTTTTCTTCCTATCGTTAAAGCATTTACTGAGGCAGCAGGAGTAACAGTTGAAACAAGAGATATTTCTCTTGCAGGAAGAATTATTGCTAATTTTCCTGAAAATTTAACTGAAAATCAGAGACAACCAAATGACTTGGCAGAACTTGGAGAGCTTGTTAAAAGACCGGAGGGAAATGTAATAAAACTACCATGTATCAGTGCATCAATTCCACAGTTAAAAGCAGCAATAAAAGAACTACAAGGTCATGGTTATAAAATACCAGATTATCCAGAAGAACCAAAAAACGAAGAGGAAAAAAAGATAAAAGCCAGATTTGATAAAATCAAGGGAAGTGCGGTAAACCCTGTTCTGAGAGAAGGAAATTCGGATCGTAGGGTCCCAGGTCCTGTAAAAAGTTATGCAAAAGAAAACCCACATCCTATGGGTGAATGGGTAAAAGACTCGAAATCACATGTTTCTTATATGAGCCGTGGAGATCTACGATCAAATGAAAAATCCACTACTAATACAAAAGAAACAGCTGGAGATGCTAAAATTGAGTTTGTTGACAAAGATGGAAATAAAAAAGTTCTTAAAGAAAAATTACCACTTATCGATGGTGAAATAATTGATGCAACAGTTATGCAGAAGCGTATCTTAAGAAAATTTCTTGAAGAGCAAATAAACGATGCAAGATCAAAAGGTGTACTCTTTTCAGTTCACCTGAAAGCTACAATGATGAAAGTGTCAGACCCTATCATTTTTGGTCATGTGGTATCTGTCTTTTTCAAGGATGTATTTGAAAAACACGCAAATGTCTTTAAAGAACTAGGTGTAAGTCCTAATAATGGTTTAGGCGACCTTTATGCAAAAATTAAAAATTTACCAGAGGATAAAAGAAAGGAAATCGAAGATGATATTCAAGCGTGTTACGAGAAAGGACCTAAACTTGCAATGGTAAATTCTGACAAAGGCATAACAAACCTGCATGTACCTAGTGATACTATAATTGATGCATCAATGCCAGCAGCAATACGCAACTCTGGTCGTATGTGGGGACTAGATGGAAAGCTTCATGATACTAAATTTGTAATACCTGACAGCAGCTATGCAGGAGTTTATCATGAGGTTATTGAATTTTGTAAAGAAAATGGAGCGTTTGACCCTAGAACTATGGGAACCGTTCAAAATGTAGGTCTTATGGCACAAAAAGCAGAGGAATATGGCTCTCATGACAAGACCTTTCTAATACCATCCGATGGAAAAGTAAATGTTATCTCTGCTTCAGGAAAGATACTTCTTGAACAAAATGTTGAAGAAGGTGACATTTGGCGTATGTGCCAGGTAAAAGACCTTCCTATTCAGGATTGGGTTAAACTGGCAGCAAACCGTGCAAGGGAAACAGGTTTTCCTGTTGTTTTTTGGCTTGATAAAAATAGAGCACATGACGCTCAACTTATACAAAAAGTAAACCGGTATCTTAAGGATCATGATACAAAAGGTCTTGAAATACATATTATGTCACCTGTGGAGGCAACAAGATTTTCAATAAAACGAATGAAAAAAGGGATGGACACGATTTCAGCAACCGGTAACGTTCTTCGTGATTATCTAACAGACCTCTTTCCAATTCTTGAGGTAGGTACCAGTGCTAAGATGTATTCGATTGTTCCTCTTATGAATGGCGGTGGGTTATATGAAACAGGAGCAGGCGGTTCAGCTCCAAAGCACGTACAACAGTTTATGGAAGAAGGCCATCTTAGATGGGACTCACTTGGTGAATTCTTAGCACTTGCAGTATCACTTGAACATTTAAGTAAGACCACAAATAATCCTAAGGCAAAGATACTTGCAGAGACACTTGATAAAGCAACAGCCAAGTTTTTATTAAACAACAAGTCACCTTCCCGTAAGGTAAATGAAATTGATAATAGAGGAAGTCAGTTTTATCTTACTCTTTACTGGGCACAAGCACTTGCCAAGCAAACCAAAGATACTGAACTTCAAACTCGTTTCACAAGACTTGCAAAGGAATTAGCAGATAATGAAGAGAAAATCTCAAGTGAACTACTTGCTGCACAGGGAAAACCAGTTGATCTTGGTGGTTACTACAAACCAAACATTGAACTTGTAACAGATGCAATGCGTCCGAGTGAAACATTCAATTCTGCAATTGAAGCTTTAGCAGTCATAAATGCATAAACAAAAAATGTAAATTTATTACATTTTTTCTTTGCTATGTAAATAGGTTGACCTAAGGGGATGATCTAACCGGTTGAATGT
>CAZHIY010000248.1:0-240 GCA_964533085.1 uncultured Thermoplasmatales archaeon
TTGTTCGATATCAAAATTTTTTACTGTTCCTTTTGATACTTTTTCTAAACTTGTTAATCCATCTTCAATTTCAATAATTTTTATTCTATCGCCAACTTTAACTTTTTCCGACAATTAAGCCCACTCCATCTTAACCCAAATACTATTGAATATAATAATTTTTTTATAAAATATTAATTTTATTTTAATAAAAAATATATATCTTTTATATTGGGGGGGGGGGTATACTACTTATTTTAA
>CAZHIY010000248.1:250-493 GCA_964533085.1 uncultured Thermoplasmatales archaeon
CCCCCCCCCCCCCCCCCCCCCCCCCCCCCCCCCCCCCCCCCCGGCCCGTAATACTACTTATTTTCAAGCCACGGTACCTCAATTAATACCTTCTCTCTTTTTCCGCCATGGCCATAATTACCATTTTCCCCAAGTCTTTCTCCGTGATCAGATGTTATAATAATCTTTTTTTTTGGGTATAAATCTATTATTTTTTTAAAATGCATAAGTACAAATTTTAAATCCGCGTTATATCCTTTAATT
>CAZHIY010000248.1:503-3624 GCA_964533085.1 uncultured Thermoplasmatales archaeon
ATTCCTTCTTTACCATATTTAAGCCATAATTTCCCCAAATCCCATGTAGGTTTTCTGCCTAGGTTATGACCAATTCTCCAAACAGTTTCCTGTGAAAAAACAATCTTTATAATCTTTGAAAAAACACTTAACTCATTTGTTGGATTTAGATTTTTTTGTAAATTTTGAACAGGGTGCATATGAGATTCTAAACCACCATAAAAAATGTATGGAGAATGAGGTTGCATATAATGGATTATATGACGATATTTTGGATGAAGATCAATTGATACAATTGCTGCTTTATTTACATCAGTTGGATGAACTGTACTAATATCAGGATTCCAACTCTTATCCCATACATCTATAATTCTTTTAAAATGATCTTTCCCATTAAAAGATAAATTTCCCTGTTCTGGTCTAATACCTTTTGAATTTATAAATGGATTTGAGGAGATATAAATAACATCTGAAAGAAATTGTCCATTGAATGTTTTTACTAGCCATTCAACAGTATGTGTTGCCGGACTTGTCAATTTCTTCAAATTATCTATATTTTTCAGAATTTCTTTTGATATCTGTTTAAAAAAATCATATCTACAAGCATCAAGTATGATTAGAATATCCCAATCGCCATCCAATATATGATCTGTTTGAAGAATTAAGATTCCTCCATTATTCCTAAATAATAGTAATTTGTACTAATAAATTTTTATAATAAATCATCCAACTTGTATATCTACTAATTTTAAAAAATTAAAGAGATTTAACCGAACTTCCATACGATTTTTGTATCAGAATCCTGATTACCCGCAATATCATATGCAACTACTTTAATTTCATAGGGGAATAATATTACTAACTGATCCCAAGTCCAGCCATATGGTGGTGTATTATCAGTACCCATTAATTCATTATTAATATAGAACTCTACTTCATTTATTCCAGTAATATTATCAATTGCATAAACTTCAATATTGATTTTTCCAATAATAAGTGTATTAAAAAGAATAAAACGAATTGGGATTTCAAACACAATTATATCAAAAATATTAACGTATAGATAGCCATCCTGCGGTTTTGTAATATAAACTTCTGGGGGCTCTAGGTCAACTCCATTTGGAATCATCATAGGATAATTATCTTGGTTATTTCCACCTGGTATTGGATATGGTGTATCCCCTATACCGTCACCATCGGTATCTTCACCTGTGTAATCATCCCAATAGTTACCTCGTTCACCATCATCCCAGAAATTTGCTCCTTCATCATATGCGTTTTGATCATTTTCCATGAAGTTGTTATGGTAGATATTATTATTTTCAGAGGCTACGGATAAAAAGATACCATAGTTATTATTGTCAATTTTATTCCAGAGTTCATTAATACCATCATTATAATGGGTTATTTCATTACCTTTTGCAATATTTAAATGAATACCGATATTGTTATTTGAAATTGTATTTCCTGCAATCCAATTATAATTACTATTTACTTCTAAAGCAATTCCCGAATTAGCATTATTAATAATCCTATTAAAGTAAATATCGGAGTTCTCTGCACTAAATAACAAAATACCCTGTTGGTTATCTTGAATAATTAAGGATGTAAGAATCACTTTGGAATTATCAACATAAATTCCCGCATGGGTTAAATCTGAGCCGCTGTTCTGAACTTTTAATCCAGAAATTGATACAATTGAATTAAATATTGAAATAACTGAACCCGCAGAATTACCATCAACAACCGTAGTTTTTTCGTTCTCACCTATTAATGTCATCGATCGTTCAATATTTACATTTTCATAATATGATCCTCTATATATATTAATAATTCCAGAAGTGTTTACTGCATCAATTCCATCCTGAATATTGTCAAAATGGTCATATCCCCATCCAGGTGTATTTTCATCAAAATCATCATCAACAAAGGTTTCTTCTGGAATAGGGACCTCCTCATAATACCATGAAAGATTTACCTCAAAAACTGTTGGTGTATGGGCTTGATCTCCAGAGAGATTTATTTTCCACTGAACCCATTGTTTGTTTGGCACCTGAGTTATATCTGAATACCAAATAGCATCTTCTAATCCGGATTCAGTTCCCGCAGCACGAACCCAAGACTCAACTTTAGTCCCTGTTGGAATATCACTATAATTGATAAGATTTTGATATTCCGGCTCTTTTACTCCTGTATCATGTGTCTGAGAAATTAGACTTCCTTGTGTTTCATATCCCTCCATTTCTTCTCTTTCTAAAGTTACTTTTACATCATCAACATAAACATGTTCATTTAAATCAAGACCTTTAACATTCCATCGAATTCGGAAATTAATTGTGAAATATTGAGTATCAGTTATTTTTTCAGTATATTTATCCCATGATCCCTGTCCAATGTTATCTAAACGAGTGATAACAGTCCAGAAGTTACCATCAAAATATTCTAAATCATACTCTCCTTCATCTGCATCTTCTGAATAAGTCCAAAATTCCAGGTAAATTGCCCTTGTCGTGCTGCCTGAAGTATCCATACTAGGAGTAATAAGTGATCCAGAGCTTCCTAATAAAGTGCCGTCATGATCAGCTGAATATTGACCTGTGTGAGATCGATCACTTTCTTTGTTCCATTCCCCAGTTTCAAACCAACCAGTTGGTGGCCAAATTGATTCAAAAGACTCTGGACCAAGAACTGTTTGATTAATTAAAGCTATTTTTTCTTTTAAAAAAAACGAATCTTTACTTACATTAATATTATATTTTGTTCCATTATTGAAATCTTCATTTGTTGTTTGAACCCAAGAACTATATTCTCTTGTTTTTTGACTTTTTTCGTATATAAAATTATTTTGTGATTTACTAACAGTTATATCTATAGTTGTTCCTAAGAGAAGCAAAATAGTAACTAATAAAACACTTTTTTTTATAAGATTCTGTTTCATTTAAATGACCTCTCCCAATTAATGTATATTTAATATATTAATGTATAATAAATTTTTCTAATATCTTTTTATACATTTTAAATGTTTGCTGTCTCAATTTTATATAAATATCATATTTTGATAATATCTTTATGCGGATACCGGGATTTGAACCCGAGCAAGTGGCTTGGGAAGCCACTATCATAACCACTAGATCATATCCGC
>CAZHIY010000249.1:0-3595 GCA_964533085.1 uncultured Thermoplasmatales archaeon
ATACAAGATGGGGGAAACGGCGGTAAAAATATTAGTTAATATTATAGATGAAAACGAGTTTTTATCGGTAAGTTTAGAAGAAGGAAATTCTTATTTATTAGAACCAAGCACACCAATAATTCCTACTGTAACAAGGGTTTATACTCTACCTTTTGGATCAAAAATCAATAATGTTGAAATAATTTATAAAGGAAAAAATGAAATTTTATTATCTAAATCTATAAAACCCTCTAAAAACCCAACACCAATAGGAATAAATATAAAGACAGATCAAGACGTAGAAATCTATAGTTATTCTGAAATATATCCTCAATATAAATTTGCCTATAGAACTGGTAGTGGAATCTCAGATAACGAACATGTTTTATTTTTAACTGTTCAATGTTATCCTATCTGGTATAACCCTAGTGAAAATATTTTATATTATTGCGATAGTTTTGATATTCAAGTATCTTATAATGAAGGTGGTTATAAAAATACTGCTAGCGCATTATACGATCTTGTTGTGATTTCACCAAATGTTTTTTCATCCAGTCTTCAAAAATTTATTGACCATAAGATTAGTCATGGCCTAAATACCTATTTTAAGGATGTAGAAGAAATATATAATGAGTTTTCTGGTCGAGATAAGCCTGAACAGATAAAAAACTATATTAGACATGCAATTGAGAATTTTGATATCTCCTATGTACTTTTAGTTGGTAGTATTGACCATATCCCAATTAGGTCTACCTCTATTGGTTGGCAGCATTCATCAATGGACTTGCCAACAGATCTCTACTATGCAGACATATATGATGAAAATGATGATTTCTGTACATGGGATTCAAATAACAATAACATTTTTGGTGAGTATAACTGGGATGATGGTAACATCGACGATGTTGATCTTTATGCAGATGTTTATTTGGGGCGAATACCTTGTCAAAAAAATCTTGATCTAAATATTGTAATTAAAAAAATTATAGATTATGAAAATAAGGCTTACGGTTCAGATTGGTTTTCAAGACTCTTGTTACTTGGAGGCGATACCTTCCCAAACCATGGTATAAATGAAGGAGAGTATGTAACAGGTCGTGTTGCAGAAGAAATGGAAGATTTTGATCCAATATTTTTATGGACCTCAGAAAATACTTTCAGACCGTTAAAAATTAATTCTGAAACGACTAAGGGTGCTGGTTTTATTAGCTATTCTGGTCATGGTTATCTTTATGGTTTTGGTACTTCTCCACCAAATGTAGAAAGAAGAATCGAATATTTCACTTGGTATTTGCCTGGAATGCTTAATGGTAATAAGTTGCCTATTGTATTCTTTGATGCATGTCTTACTGCAACCTTGGATTATAAGTTACTAAATATTCTTAATTTTCCAGGTTTTGCTTATAGTATTGTGAAAAAACCTTTTGGAGGTGCAGTTGCTTCTATTGGTGCAACTCGTGTTGCTTTCACAGATGTTGATTGGCATGGCGTTAATGGCGGTGCTGGATATTTGAACCTGCACTTCTTTATGAACTATGAAGAAGGTATATCTGTTTCTGAGATGCTTACAAAAGCACAGAAAGATTATATCAATTATGTATTTGAGGATTGCATTACCTTAGAAGAATTCATCCTTATAGGTGATCCTTCTTTAAAGACAGGCGGATACCCTTAATATAAAAATTAAGGTGTTTATCAATGAAGAATGCTCTAAAAATATCTTTGACACTTATAGTTATTCTTTCTTTTATTACATCAACAGGTTTAATAGCAAGTACAGAAAAAACAAATTCAAATAAACAAGACGGAAGGTTATTATCCAAATTACAATGGTATTCTCCAAATGGTGAATTACCGGGTACTTATGAAGAATATTTATTAGAGCATCCTCTCAAATCTATATTGTTTTTTGAATCCTTGGATTTTGAACCTGATGTTATCTCTAGGGGTAAGTCAATTTCAATTTTAGTTGATCAATTATTATATTTAAACATAAATTCCGCTGTTAATGAATATATAACAGATCTTCAAGCTGAGGGATATTTTGTTCATCTCCAGAAAATTATTGGTGGTACTCCAGATGATATTAAGCAATGGGTAAATAATCGTTATAATTCTGGAAGTGAAGGTTTCGTATTTATCGGCGATATCACAGCTGCTTGGGCTGAAGTTTCTGGTTCTGTTTTTCCTTGTGATCTTTTCTATATGGACCTAGATGGAAATTGGGAGGACCAAGATAGTGATGGTGATTATGAGATACATAATGCTGGCAGTGGAGATATGGGACCTGAAGTTTATGTAGGTCGTATTTATGCTCATTCTCTTAATTATGATTCAGAAGAGAATATGGTTAATGAGTATCTATCAAAAGTGCATGCATATCGTAGTGGTTTACTTAATCAAAACTGGAAGAGTCTTGAATATATTGATGAAGATTGGTTTAATATGGATGTTTATCTTCGATATATATATGGAAATGATGTAACTCGTTTTGATTCTGGGTATAATACTACAGCTGAAGGTTATTTAAAACAGCTGGATCTTGGACAGCATTTTGTACAAGTGTGTGCACATAGCTATTCCGGAGGTCATCATTTTGGTACACGACCTACTGAATCAGCAAGTTATGCACATACTTATATATACAGTCCAACAACCCGCTTTGCAAAAATTCTCATGGGTAGTGATGATGGTATAAAGGTTTGGTTAAATTCTGAAAATGTTTACACAAATGATAGATATGGTGGTTGGTCTCCTGATAATTTTGAGGTTGATGTAAGATTAAATGAAGGATGGAATCAGCTGTTATGCAAAATTAGTCAAGATGGTGGTACTTATTATTTTTCATTACAGTTAACTGATCCTAACTATAATACATTTGATGACCTTGAATATCAGATAAACAATCCTGATATTTATGATGGGGAATCCGAATTTATCCGAAGTTGGTTATTGAATGGATTTCATCAGGATATTTCTGAGAATTTCTGGAGTTATTTAACAACAAATTATCTTGGTGTGGATGAAGAAAACATCAATCCTCAGGAAGGTGAGGTTATGGGCGGAAATACATGGACTCGTTATGATTCTGGAAATCCCTATATTGATATGGCAAAGTATTGTGATGATGCAGATTTTGGGGTATGTTATGCTTTTGCTAGGATTAATACTATTACTAACACCACATGTCAATTATGGATGGGATATGACGATGGCGCACGTGTATGGTTGAATGGCAATGAAGTGTTGTATGATAATCGATATGGTGGTTTTGAAGCTGATATGACAAAAATCAATATTACTCTTCAACCAGGTGAAAATAAATTACTAATAAAAATTTCAGAATGGATGGGAAAGCATGGCTTTAGTGCTCGCTTTTGTAATCCTGATGGGACATCAGTTGTTGGATTAACATTTGATCCACCACCTGTGCCAATCTCCTATATAGGAACATGGTTAACTAATGGCCCATACTTTAATCCTGATCAATCAACAAGATTAAATACAGATTATCTTGGCAATGAAGTAAATGCAACTCCAAGTGAAGGTAATTCTGCACCTCTTGGTATATGGGAACGTGGTATTGATAATGGTTGTCCTTTTGATCTTGGAGAAT
>CAZHIY010000250.1:0-1871 GCA_964533085.1 uncultured Thermoplasmatales archaeon
TATTAATAAACTAATTGAAAAAGAATCTAAATCAAATATTAAGGAAGATGTAAATGTCTATAGAAAAGATATTGAAACAGGTTCTGTAAAAGATCTCATCACAAAAGAAAACGTGCCAAGATCAGATAAAAGTCAATTTATTTTTGAAGAAACTGAAACGGAAAAAGTGCTAGATAAAACAATTGATAAGAAGGCTAAAAAAGCTAAGAAGGAAGAGTTAAAGGCTCGTAGGAAGGAGTTGAAGGTTCGTAGGAAGGAATTAAGATCTAAGGAGAAGAAACAGAAGTCTCTGGAGAAGGAGCTTAAGAGTGATATCGGCGATGTTGATGTTAGTGATGATTTTGTAATTATTGATGAGGTTGAGGATGTTGATGTTGGTGGTAAGGTTAAGGATGATATTGTTGTTGATGAGGTTAAAGATGTTGATAGGGCGGTTAAGAAAGCTGAGCGGAAGGAATTAAGAGCTCGTAGAAAGGAGTTGAGAGCTCAGGAGAAGGAGTTTAGGTTAAATGAGAATAAGGTTAAGAAGGCTAAGGAGAAAGAGTTAAAAGTTCAAAGGAAGGAGTTGAAGGCTCGTAAGAA
This sequence comes from uncultured Thermoplasmatales archaeon, assembly GCA_964533085.1. Lineage (GTDB taxonomy): Archaea > Thermoplasmatota > E2 > DHVEG-1 > DHVEG-1 > SG8-52-3. The sequence continues at coordinate 583 of CAZHIY010000250.1, forward strand.
GGAGTTAAGATTTAAAAAGATAAAGCAAAAACCTTTAGATAAGGGAAATAAAACTGAAGTTGAGGATAAAGTTAGCAATGATGTTGTTAAGGATGATGTTATTGATAGTGATGTTGTAGAGACTGTTGAAAATGAGGATGTTGGTGTTGCTAAGCTTAAGGATGTTGATGTTGGTGGGAAGGTTGAGGATAGAGTTGGTGATGATTTTGTTGTAGTTGATGAGGTTAAGGATTCTGATGCTGTTTCTAAGGTTGAGGATGTTGGTAGAAAGGCCAAGCTTAAGGAATTAAGATTAAAAGAAAAAAAACTTAGATCTTTGAAGAAGAAGTATGGATCTAAGTTTGAGTATACTGATGCAAAGGACGATTTTTTAACCGTTGAAGATGTTAATTCTGGTGGAGAGGTTGAGGATAGAGTTAGTGATGATGTTGTTGGTAGTGATGTTGTAGAGGTTGAGGATGTTGATGTTGGTGGGGAGATTGAGGATGGAGTTGGTGATGATTTTGTTGTAGTTGATGAGGTTAAGGATTCTGATGCTGTTTCTAAGGTTGAGGATGTCGGTAGGAAAGTTAAAAGAGCTGAGAAGAAGGAGTTGAAGGTTCGTAAGGAGGAGTTGAGGGCTCAGGAAAAGGAGCTTAGGTTAAAAGAAAAGAAGATTAAAAAAGCTAAAGAGAAGGAGCTAAGGGTAAAGGAGAAGAAGGATAAAAAAGCAAAGGAGAAAGAGTTAAAAGCTCAAAAGAAGAAACCTAAATTTTTGAAGAAGGAGATTCAACCTGATATAAGAGATAATGGTGCTAGAAAAAAGGTTGAGGATTCTGAATTTCCTTATTCAGTTGAGGATGTTGTAGGAAAAGATAAAAAGAAAACAAAAGCTGAGAAGGAGAAAAAATTAGAACCACAAAAAGAAGAATTAAAGGTTCAAGAGAATGAAGTTATACCTAAGCAGAAAAAGGTTAAGGATAATAAGGTTAGTTTTAAAGGCAAAGGTTTTTTTAATTTTATTAAAGAGTTGTTTAAACCAAAGTCTAAGGATAAGGGTATTACTGTTATTTTTGGGGATGTAAAGGTTGTTGATGAAACTAAGGACGTTGGTATAGATAGTAAGCTTGAGAAGATTGATAAGAAGGAGTTGAAGGCTCGTAAGAAAGAATTAAGAATTCAAAGGAATAAACTTAAATCCAAGCAGAAAAAAGTTTCAGAAGGTAAGCTAAGCGCTGATGAAAAAGGTCGTTTTGGTTTTGGTAAGAGGGATTTTAGGCCTAGTGGTAAGGATGTTGTTGGTGTTTCTA
>CAZHIY010000250.1:1971-3542 GCA_964533085.1 uncultured Thermoplasmatales archaeon
TTGTTTTTTAAGAGGGAGAAGTCTGGTGTTGTTGGTTCTGGTTTAGATGGTGAGGGTCTTGATAAGGGTGTTGGTGGCGATGTTTTAGCTGTTGATGGGGTTGAGGATTCTGATGTTGTTTCTAAGGCTGATGATGTTAAGAAGGATAAGAGGTTTGTTAGGAAGGAGTTGAAGGCTCGTAAGAAGGAGTTGAAGGCTCGGGAGAGGGAGCTGAGGTCTAAGGAGAGAAAGGTTAAAGGTAAGGGTTTTGGTAAGAGGGATTTTAGGCCTAGTGGTAAGGATGTTGTTGGTGTTTCTAAGGGTAAGGGTTTGTTTTTTAAGAGGGAGAAGTCTGGTGTTGTTGGTTCTGGTTTAGATGGTGAGGATATAGAAAAAACTTCAATTACACCAACGTTCAGAGTTGATAATATTGCACTAAATGAATATATCAATAAAGATGAAGCACAACTCCTTGATGATAAAATAAAGATTTTTTCAGAAAAAGATACAACAAAGGATGAGGACAAAGAAGCAGCATCCAAGGCAATAGAATTAGCAAAAGATCATATAAAAGATAAAAAAACAAAAGTTCCTAAGGATTTAAAAGTAGATAAAGAAATTAAAAAGGATGAAACAAAATCCCTTGTAATGCCTTCAATTGAAAAAAATAAAGATATTAATCAGGAACATGTTTTTTTCGATGAAGAAGAATTCTCGAATAAAGGTTGGAGCCCCCGACTATCAAGGCCAGATAAGAGTGTTGCTATGTCACAATCTTTACAACAGCAAGAGATAGCTTCTGAAAATCTCAAGGATGTTGGATATCTTGAGTTACCTGGTGAAGTGCTAAAAACTGATTCTGTTAAACTCGCAGACCTTGGTTTTTCTGTAAACCAATGGGAGGAGCTTGATTTTTATGCACTCGATGAACCGTTTGCATATGTTGAGATACTGCGAGAAAAAGAAACTCTTGATAAATGTTATTTTTTAGTAGAAATTGCATTAACAAAAGAAGAAGAAAAAACATTAGCTTTCATTAAGGAAACAATGTCCAACTTATCATTTAATACTGATGAAGTGGAGGAAAAAGGTTTTGAGAAATATTTATTTGAAAGATTAGACCGGGTAATCCAGGAATACAATTTAGTGATTAGTGAAGAATCTCGTAAAAAGGTTTTTTATTACATAGGAAAATCCTCAATTGGTCTAGGAAAAATTGATCCTTTGATGAAAGATCCCAATATCGAAGATATTTCATGTGATGGTGCAAATGTTCCATTATTTTTATATCACAGAAAATTTGGATCGCTAAAAAGTAATGTCCATTTTAATGATGAAGAAGACTTATCGTCTTTTGTTCATAAGCTTGCTCAAAAAAGTGGTAAACATATTAGCATTGCTGAACCAATGCTAGATGCAACAATGCCTGATGGTTCTAGGATACAAATGACGTTAAGTGATGAAATAACAGCTAAAGGCTCTACTTTTACTATAAGAAAATTTAGAGCAGATCCTTTTTCACCTCCTGACATAGTTGAGTTTAACACTATGTCTTCAGAGATGGTAGCTTACATGTGGGTTGCTATAGAAAA
>CAZHIY010000251.1:0-3526 GCA_964533085.1 uncultured Thermoplasmatales archaeon
CGAATAGGATAGAATATCATAGTTTTCAATTTGAAACTTAAATTTTTCTTTGATCTCTGAAACAAACTGTAGTTGTATTAGGTCTAAATCTACTCCTATTTGTTTTATTGCTAATTCATAATCAAAAGGAAGTGTTTCTTTAATTTCACGGATAAAATAATATCCTGCACTTTTTCCCATGTTTTTTATTATTACTATCATTAAATCATTTGTTGCTTTTCCAATTTCATTTGTTTCAACATTATTTACATTAGAATCAATACTTACAATCTCAACTGTTTCACTATATTGAGTACTGTTGATTTCAATAAATTTGAAAAATCTATATTTTTCTGAAAGCTCTTTTAATGCTTTACTTATAAATACATTTGCATAAGATTCAGATGTTCTTCTACCAATTACATTGATTGTAGATCTCAATATACATCCAAGAATATCTTTATTTTCTAATTGAGGCATCCCGATTCCATTCTTGAATTATTAATTTTACCATAAACCAATACATGTTTATGTTTTTAATATTTATCATATATTAGTTGTTATCCCAAAATCCTCTTGTTCTTGCATAATTTAATTCAGCTTTGAGGATATCTCTTAAAAATTTTATTTGTAATTCTTCTGATTTCTTAAGTTGTGATATGTTATATTTTCTTAAAATTCTAGCAGCGGTATCAGGTCCGATACCTCTCCCCACCAAAGCCATAATAGCTGGTTTTCCATAACTTAGAATTAGACTTGCATTTTTATACAATCTTTTCACTTCTTTGATTTCTTCCTTTGATTTATCTTTTTTAGTTATAATTTTTGCTTGATTTTTATTGTGTCTGCGTAAAACTGAAATCTTTATAGCACCACAATTAGAGCATTTTGGTTTATCATCTGCTCTCCTTACAGATGTGTTCCATGTTTTATGACAATTTGTACAAACAAATGTAATATCAGCATCTTCCAGACGTTTTTTTAAGGCTATGAGAATAGATCTATCTGCTCTCTGAGGAACCATCAGTCCTCTAATTGATTCAAGGCCTGCTAGAGAGATTGGCGAAAGTCTCTGAATGCAAATTTGTATCGACCCATTTTGTATTTCATTCAGAATTTTTTGAGTATTTTCAACATCCATTTTCTCCCAAAGTATCTTATCGATTGCCTCATCTTGTATCATGGAATTATCAAAAAGAGTAAACAATTTTTTTGCTCCAATATTTCTTGAATCGAAATCTTTTTTAATTGCACCAAACTTTCTTGCCACATGTATTAGTTGCCATCTTATATAATTAGAATTTTTTAGTATAATATTTAATGCATATGGAAGAGATTCCGGATTTGTTTTAATAAGAATATCTTTAATTTTATCTACAGGAATTCTACTAGGTAACTCAAGGCTTATTCGATATGCATCACTGTTTATTCCTACACTCTCACCTATCGATTGAGCAAGTATCGCAGAAATCAAGCGACCAAGAGTTTCATTTACCTTTGTTCCAAAGCATGCATTTATTACAACTGTTTTATCTTCAACATCTATTGTGATTGTTTTATCATCTGGTACAACAAAACCAAGCTTCTTTTGATTAACAATAGATTGAGAGAATTTTTTAAATGTTTGAATAGTACAAGGGTACTGCTTTAAAACATCCTTTTTTGATCCTTGATTTCTTAATCTTCCTACTTCTTTTGCAACTTCAAAAGGGATAGGTATGTCCTCCCCCACCCAGGATGGAGCAGATCCTATTTCCTTTGATTGAGATACTAGTATTTTATCTTCTTCAGTTTTTACAATTGTCCAAGGTCTTCCTCTTAGAATGAATTTAGAATCGTCGAAACCATAATTTAAAACAAAACTCTCATCAAGCTTTCCTATTCTTCTTCTTGAACTTATATCAACAACATTGTATGTTTTTTCATCTGGAATCATTGAGATATTGTCAAGAAAATAATTTCTGGAACTAGTTCGTTTTATTACAAAACTACCATCAATCCATATACTTCGTTGACTTTTTAGCTGATCAAGGATTTTTAAATATATTTCTTTTTTAAGTTTATAAAAAGGATAAGATCTACAGATCATTTTATAGATTTTCTCAGCTTCCACCTTTCCATACTCAAGAGCAATTGAGATTATTTGATTTGTAAGAACAGATAAAGGATTCTGTCTTACATTTAAAGATTCAATCTCACCTTTTAAAGCACGTCTAGCAATAACAAGGCTTTCAGCTAGATCTTCAGGTGTTGTTGCAACAATCATTCCTTTTGAAGTTTTACCTATTCTATGCCCTGATCGACCTACCCTTTGTACTATTCTTTTTACCTCTCTTGGAGAGTTGTATTGAATGACAAAATCAGTATTTCCAACATCAATTCCGAGTTCAAGTGATGATGTACAAATCAAAGATTTTAGCTTACCACTTTTAAAATTGTCTTCAGATTCTATTCTAGCAATTTTTGAGAGTGAACCATGATGAACATCAATTGGAAAATCATCAACCCACAGATGAAATCTTGACGCAAGAATCTCAGCACCATCTCTTGTATTTATAAAAAGTAATGAAGAAACATGATCATCGATAAGCTCTTTACACCTTCTTATGGAAGCAAAAGATATTGGCTCAATCGATAAACGGTTTGCAAAACCATAATCTTTCTTTAAAACATTTGGAATTTCAACTTTTATATCAATATGCTTTGTAACATCAACATCTAATATATTAACATCACGAAATTCCTTGTTCTCAAATCCTCCAAGATAACGTGCAACTTCTTCAGGAGAACCTACAGTCGCAGATAATCCAATTCTTTGGAAAATGACGTCTTTTTCAATAGTCAATTCATGTAATCTTTCGAGAGCGACAGAAAGTTGCACACCCCTTTCTTCATCTGCCATTTCATGAATCTCATCAACTATTACCCATCTAACACTTCCGATATGTTTTTTCAATCTTTTACCAATAAATAATATTTGAAAAGTCTCTGGAGTTGTAATAAGCATATCAGGAGGTTTTTTTGCTTGACGGGTACGTTCGCTTTGAGGTGTATCTCCATGCCTAACAGATATATCAATACCGAGTTCTTTTCCCCATTCAAAAGTTCGCTCTAGCATATCTCTGTTTAAGGCTCGAAGTGGAGTAATATAAAGAATCGAGATTCCTTTATTATCAGTTGGTTTAAATCTTTCTTTTAATTTTAAAAAATTATGAAAAATTGGCAACAAAGCTGATTCTGTTTTACCAAGACCTGTTGGCGCTATCAAAAGAATATTTTTTCCTTTCAATATTGGGGGAATAGCCTTGATCTGAGGTTCTGTCGGTTTCTTAATATTTTTTTTTCTAAGCAAAGTCTGTATTTTTGGATTTAACATCGAAAAAACTGAATCCATTGTATTTGATGCAATAAAGCCCAATATATATTTTTTACTCCTTCATGAATAAAGAATTATAGGCAATTGAAAGATTTAATTGGATTTGATAATATATCTGTGAAATAAGGGCTCTGCCCTTATAATCCCATTCCGCCTTCGCTACCTCGGCAC
>CAZHIY010000252.1:0-3494 GCA_964533085.1 uncultured Thermoplasmatales archaeon
GAATTATGTTTTCAGTTAAAATCATGCTTGTTTCACGAAGGCTTAAGCGGTTGCCCTCAATAGCATTTGAGTTATAAGTAAACCTTACGACAAAATCTTCTTCATATTTTTTCCCCTCAACAGTGCTTAGTTTTCCATACCATTTGTTAAAAACTTCTTTCAGATCCTGCAACTTCTCTACTTCATCATCACTTAAATATTTGTGCTTAGAAACAGGTTTCATAAAACCCTTTTTTAATGCCTCTGATTCAATTTCTTCTACTGCTTTCTTCGTCTGTTTCTTTGAAGGAGGTTTATCGCCAACATATTTTCTTATCTTCTTCCATTTCTTGTCACCAATTCTAAAATTCTTCGTGACGTAGTAATAAGTCCTGCCGTTCCTCTCAATTTTTTCTAAATAAGCCATATTTATGTATGGGCACAATGATATATAAATTTATTTATTTTTGTTATATTTTGTGCCCATACATTACAAAAATTGTCATAATGTACGAGCACTTAAAAAAATACAATCCTTACAGTTTTTATTTAGTTTTGTGGCCGTATATAAATAAAATAATGCAGGGGACGAGATTTGAACTCGCGGACCTCTACAGGACAAGGCCCTCAACCTTGCGCCGTTGACCAGGCTTGGCTACCCCTGCAAAAACAGAGATTCTCAAAATAATAAATACAATATTTATCTTTTCTGGTTATATCTTTAAATATTATTTATGTCGATCCCGCAAATATCGCTTAATTCCTTATGAAGAGAAGCAAGACGTCTAGCATATTCTTTATGGCCATCTAATAATGCTTTTTCAATTGCCGTTTCAATCTTTTGTTTTTTATTGTTATCAATCAAAGAATCAGCATGACTAACTATTTTTTCTTCTAGTGTTTCAGGAATATAATCTTTTGCAGGAAGTCCTAAATGTTTTGCTTCCTCAGACTCGAGACCTGCACCAATATGTCTCTTAATAATGTTAATAATAACATCTGGTAAACCTAACTCCTTTGCAATCTTTACTCCTTCAACTGCATGATCAATATCATGGGTTTTAGACCGGCCAATATCATGAAGCAGTGCTCCAGCTTCCACAAGTATTACATCTGCATTTGCTTTTTTTGCTATTTTAATTGCAACAGCTCTCACAGCTTTACAATGTCTAATTACTTCTTCAGAACAACCACTAATTTTAAGATAATTTATACATTCTTTAGGCGTTGGTATAGAATCCATATTAAAACCTAACTATCTTTTGATATGACCCTTTTTCCTTTATCAGTTGGTAGGATTTCTATTTTTCCGTAAAATTTTTTCTTCTGCCACAAACCTTTCGTATATCTATCAAGAAATATTGCAAGAGCGGATACCTCAGAATGAGGTTGATTTCCAATTGATATATTAAAATCAGCTTTTTCATAAAACAAGGGACGTACCTTTTCTGCTCCAACTATAATTAGCAAATCCTTCTCTTTATCAATATTTTTAATTGATTTTTCTAATTTTTCACCATACATTGTTAGATGAGCAATTATTCCATCCCAATCTCTTATTATTTTTTTTATATCAACTCCTGATTCTATTTTGAAAGATCCTCCAAAACGATTGGAGATTGAACAAATAGTATCCTCAATTTTTTTATCCTTTCCATCAATTATAATTCTATCTGCACCAAAAGCCCTTGCTACAAGTGCGACATGGGTTGTTATTCGTTTATCCCTGCTGATCCTATGGCCTATTCTTAAAACTGTTATCATCTAAAGACATATAGATGAAAAAGGAATATAATTAAAAACTATTTCTTTTGTTTAGGTTTGAAACCTTTACTGAAAGTCCCATCAGTGTTTTGTATCAATACCGATGCGTTTTTTTCTTGCGCAATCTTTCTTGCATGTGCAATCGCACTTTCCTTTTTTCTATGATGGCTATAAATCTTTCCATGTCCTCTCACAGCCCAGTCTCCTTTAACCTGACCTGGCTGGGGTTTACTTACAACATAAATAACATTTGAAGGTTTTCTTGATGGATGAGTTTCCTTAGTCCTTGAAATTATCTTATCAACCTTTTTATCAAGTTCAGCAACAGGTTTAACAACTTTTTTTACTTCCAAAGTGTCAATATTTTTTTCAATGGAACCCATATCTCTCCATATTCTTTGATCAGATAAAACCTGTTTTTTTCCTCTTGTCGCTGCATGAGAACTGGTATAAAGTGTTTCTTTATACTCTGCTAAAATTACCTCCTCTTCTTCAAGGTTTTGTTCTCCATTATCTGTTTCTTGAACTTCTATTATCTTCTCATCCTTTGTTTTTTCCTGGGGTTTTGTCTTTTCATCCTCTTTGATTTTTGTTTTACTAAATAGTCTCCACTTAGCCATATAATGATTCCCCCATATGAACTAACAGATTATTTGATAAGTCTTGTTTATTGATAAATCTTTTTCTTTAAAATTGTTAGGTTGTATTCCTCTTTATTTTGAATCATCTTTTAGATATATATATCGTGCTTTAAAAAGAATGAAGACTAACATTATAGTTAAAGTCATAATAAATGCAATAATAATTGACCAAGGAATACTTATATCATCTGAACCGTAAGATTCACTTTTTTCTACAACCTTACTTCCAACAACTGCAAAGGTTGAAAATCCTGGGGACGCTGCTGTATAATATATGCATGTTTCGTTTTCACTATTAAGCGATGTTGTAAGGTTTTGCCATACTCCATCATGATACCTTATTAATTTTACAGTTGCTTTATCAATTTCATTATATGCTATCCAAGTTTTTTCTACCTTAAAATTGAACTCGAGTGAGTTTATCTCTTCTTCATCCACAAATGTATCATTTGTACTTAGTTTTATATCTAGATACTTATAAACTGATCTATTCTTTTTAGGAGGGTCAATTATCTCTTCAGGTTTATCTTTTAATTTGATTATTGTAACTTTTACCTCCGCAAGATTAGTTGAAGGAGTAAGTTTAACACTATCAATATCCTCAAAAGATTCAAGTTGAATTTCTTTTTCTACTCCACTCGATAAATTTCCAATTGAATTCTCAGTTTTTGATAAAATTTCATCAGTTGACACAATCCTTTCATTTGGCGCATAGTAAAAATCATCATCAAAAAGAGATTTTCCAGAAGAGTTAGTTGATGAATCATTAACAATTAAGTTAGCACTACTAGAATCAGTTGATCCATCATCCACATCGTTGGAACTATCAGTGTTTGTGTCATCAACAACAGATGAATCACTATTCGTATCAGTAGGATTATCATCCACATCAAAAGAATTATCACTAGTATCAGTAGGAGTATTATCATTAACTACCATACCGCTACCAGAATCAGATGGTAAATCACCTACAGCAGGCGGAGAATCTCCTGAATCAGTAGTTTTAGTATCACCATCCAAACCATCTGAACTAGTAAAAGACGCTGCTGAAAAAGGGTTAAGCAGTAATTCAAAAATAAAAAAAATCACTATAAAATTAATTAATAATTT
>CAZHIY010000253.1:0-3468 GCA_964533085.1 uncultured Thermoplasmatales archaeon
CCACCAATCTGGATCCTTGATCCAGTCAATATGGAAATACAAACTTACATCAGTAATCTGTATATCCACACCAAATTGGTCTTGGTAGGTGGCATAAAGCTCAATTGATAGAATATTTGCATCATTTGTATTATCATTTATGTAAAAGAGCCCTTCTTCACCCCACGTCCAACTTAGGTCAAAATGAATTTGATCTGATACCGTTACAGCACCATATAAATCAAAATCTTCGCTTATATCACTTAAATCAATGTCAATTGTTGTTGGTTCCTCCTGATAGAAATCTATCTCAAAACCGCCCTCATCACCTGCATCCCAAGTTCCAGCAAATTCAACATCCTTTCCATCAAGAGATATATCAATTCCGAAATTTTCAAATATTTTCAATCTACCAGAAAGTTCTAAATCATCAACAACTAGCTGTTCTCCAGATGCATCAATTGCCCAAGTTGATCTGAAATCATCGGCAGAGACTGTATCAACAGTTATTCCAAGTGAGTTATCTGTCTCTTCATTTCTTACCTCAAATGTATTACCAAGAACATCAGATGAGGTATCAAAATTGAAATATCCATTCTTATTAATATGAAAATCTGTTTGAATATGTCCATCACCAATTTCAAGTACATTGCTTAATGTAATGGTATCAAATTCCATGTAGAAAGAAATTGGATCAACGCCTCCGGAAGAAGTTCTTTCAGCCCTTCCATGTCCTTCAAGCTTATTCCATAGGAATCTCCCCTCTGCATACGCATTCGCTGGAATATCTGATACTTTAACTATTGGGATTTCTACATTTGGTAAATAGAAGCCTATCTCACCAAAATTTGAATTAGATTCACGAGCAACCTTTCCATAGATATAATTATCAGGGTTACTGAAATCATCTAAATCTATGTTAAGAGTAGCTTCAGCACTAATCTTTCCATGATTTGAAAAACTACCTCCTGGAACATGGACCATGGGCATATCTGGATCAGTAGGATCTGCCTTTGGCCAAAATAGTGTTATGTCCCCAAGAGAGCTACTCATATCATGTGAAACAAATCCACCAATATCAAACTTTAACATGCTTCCATTATCAAGACTTAAGGATGCGCCTGCTCGTAACTCCCGTGAACTAGGTATATCACTTACCTTGAAACATGTCACATCTGGAGATTCAGGATCAGATTTTGGATAATAAACAATAATATCGTCAAAATCACTACTCATATCAAGTCCGATAAAACCTTCAACTCCAGCTTCAACAATTTCATCTTTAACAATGGTTACCTCAACATCTACACCCCATTTGAAAACTACGCTCTTAGGAATTCCTCTAAGCTCAACCTTTTCTTCAAATCTAGGAGAATTTGCAATTATTCCAACCTCAAACTTATGACTTGCAGCATAAATAAGTTTACCTCCAAACGGAGAACCGTCTAGGAGTATTTCTGGTTCAAAACTCATCCACTTACCCTCACCAGCTACAGCAGAAGGAGTGTCAAGGTGAATAGTCAGAGACAAGGTTCCTTCCTTTTCTTCATCCTGGTCACCACCCTTAAGAATATTAGAAGAAAATGTAATATCCAAGGGATTTCCCGGACCTACATCATGGTAATAGTATGTCACCTTTCCTTCTCGAGGAATGAATTGAGCAACAGTATATACTGCTGGATCAAAGTTTATCGTAAAATTCACAGCATATGTTGGAGATGACATACCCTCGCGGTATACAGCAAATCCAAACATAACATCATTTGAAGCAATACCTATAACATCATAAGGATTCATTTCTTTTTGAAAGATTAGAGGTCTAAAGATATTATCCTTTCCAACAGCTAACTTTTTCTCATATCTTATCGGAATCTTCTCACCAGCAGGAGAACGCCATCCAACCCTTGTTACAATGTAGTCCCTTTCAGCTACTGATGCTCCAGTTTTGTATTCATCATCAGTTACCTCAAGATCTTCATTTGCATAACGATCTTGAAGTTTGTCAATAAGGTTCTGCAATATATTGAAACGCGACCCTCTTTCTGCTAAGCGCTCAAGTAACTGTTTCAAGAAGAATCCTGGTTTAAATCTCTCCAGTATTTGGGAAAAAACAGTTGATGATGAACTATCTCTATTTCTAGATACAAGTATATCTAGATTTACATGGAATTCCTGCCAAACCACGAGGTCTCCTAACTGATCATCAAGTCCGTCACCAATTTGCATAAAATCAAAGGCAGTGGCCCATGCTGGATGGTTTCTAGTTGTCCCATCTGACATTATCTCATCAATACCATATTGGAAGAAACCAAAGCCAGTTTCAATATCATAATCACTATCTCCATCTACGTCAAAATAAATTGGCGTTCTATATTTAGGATCTGTTAGTTTACCCTTGATTGTTTGTGGATTTATTGAGACTTGTTGTTGGAAGCTTTGGCCATTATAAACTATATTTATCCATAGTCCAAATATATCATTTCCACCAAGTAGTGGTTGGGGTGGAAAATATGGTTCATTCTGTACTGCAGGTTCGTATAGCTCTTCATCCATATTGAGATATTTTGTAACTGTATCTTTAAAAAGTGTCATAGTATCTGAACTTGGTTCAACAATCACTAAATTATTTTCAAAATTATTATTGATACCTTCAGAAACAAAGCTAGGCATGCTAAAACATAGCATTGAAGCTATTATACATACTACTATTGTCTTTCTCATTTAGAATTCACCTCTTCTACCATTTATATATACTCTTTCTATTAAGAAATATATATACTTATACTTATTGCATATTGTACTATATAAAATTTGTGTCAATTATCTTGTAATATGGGCTTTAATTGTAAATAAATTGTTATAAATTGGGTTCAAAAATTTTATTATATTTTTATATTTTAATTTCTGGTAGTAAACTAGTTTTGATTTAATGAGAAAGGATTAACCACAAAATTTTACAAAAAAATTAAGTAAAGAAATGAAAGAAAAAAAATGTATAAATGGTTTGACAGCGTACCAAGACCCTAAGGATTTCAAACAGTGAAGCTTACCCCAAAAGACTCCCGAAGGAATCAATCAGAGCTCTCCACCTAGTCCAAAGGTTCAAGCCCTCTTGAGAGGGTAATCTTCCCATGAGCTCGCGCATCAGGGTTAAGAGGATTACGCAGGTAGGCTTAACTGCCGGGTTCGAGATGAGACCGGGTGTTTCCCCACCGCTTTGGCCGTCAAACCATCTTTACTCTAAATATGGATTTTTATGCAACCTGTTTAACGATTGAACCAGTGAATGAGCTTTTAGTAGCTACAGGCTGAACATGTCGCCGAAGCTTCATGCTTACACCTTAGCCCTATCAAACGAATCTTCTATTCGAGCTCTATGATGCCTCGTCTCAGGGTGGGCTTCATGCTTAGATGCTTTCAGCATTTATCCCTTAAAGCGTGGCTGCCCAGCATTGCCTTGTCAGACAACTGGTAAACTAGTGGCTTCAG
>CAZHIY010000254.1:0-3458 GCA_964533085.1 uncultured Thermoplasmatales archaeon
AAAAAAGCATGGTTAAATAGGAAATCTAATAGATTTTTAGAAGTCCTTAACCGGTTATGTTATAGTAGGTTTTTTTTTACTTAATATTTTTTTTATTTTTATCTTAGAAATATTTATAAGTTAGAAATGTATGTATCATGATAGCAATGAGCATTTGTGTTTTGGATATTATGATGAAACATAATTTTATTATAAAATGTATGTTTGCAATTATTATTTTTTTGTTAATTAATATTAGTTTCTTACCTGTGATATCTTCAACTAGTATCTCTATTAATAAATTTATTGGGGATTCTAGGAATGTGATTATGGTTGATGATGATGGAGATGGTGATTATACCAGCATACAAGAGGCAATAAATAATGCTACATCTGGTGATACAATTGAGGTTTACAGTGGGACTTATATGGAAACTAATATTATTGTGGATAAACAGCTTATACTACAGGGTGTTGATTCTGAACTTGGAGGTGGAGGTGGAACGGGTAAACCTCTTATCATAAATAGCTATGATGATAAAAAAGTAATATTGGTAACTAGCGATGGTTGTAGTATATCTGGTTTTCATATTAGGTCTACTGGTTGTTGCTCTTGGGGGATTTATCTTTATCAGTCAAATTATCATCATATCTATCAAAATGAAATAGATAACATTAATTTCGGGATTTATCTTAGGGAGTCATCAAATAATAATATATATAATAATGTTGTGACTGAATCATTTTATGCTATAATAAATTCTTATATCTCATATAATAATCAGATTTATGATAATTATGCATTTGATTGTGGTTATGGTATTAGAATAGATAATTATGCGGAGAACATAACAGTTTATAACAACACAGTTTCTGAAATCAATGCAGTTGGGATTGGAACAGCATGGTCAAATAATAATACAATTCATGGAAATAAAGTAACAAACTGTGGAAAAGGTATTGAACTATGGATGGAAGAGGATGACTTTGGTTATAGAAATACTGTATGGAATAACCTTATCATGTCATGTGGAAGAGGCATAAGTGTAACAGGTAAAGACCATAAAATCTATCAAAACAATATCATCAATTGTGAGTATGGAATACGAATGGAAACACTTGAATCAATACCACCAGTTTATTGCAGTAACAATACTGTTTTTGAAAATACTATCATCAATAGTCGTGATACAGGAATCAGGTTAGATGGTGTATATACAACCGATATATTCAGGAACATAATTACTGGTAGTGAAATCATTGGATTGAAATTAGATGAAGCTAAAATGAACAATATATTTGAAAATAATATAACATACAATGACAATGGAATACGGATGACTGCGAGTGAAGGAAATGTCATTTATCATAATAATTTCATAGGAAATACTGAGAATGCTTACTAATGGGGTGAGCCTTGGGACCGTCGTAACAGATGGAATCTCGGATATTATAACGATGGTGGTGGTAACTATTGGGATGACTATAAGGGTAAAGATAAAAATAGTGATGGTATAGGAGATAGACCATATATTATTCCAGACCTTGATTATAATATTTTAAACAATGATAAGGACGAATACCCATTGATGGAACCAGATGGAAGACCAAATAGTAGACCATATCCAGACACTAAATCACATGTTAAAATTCTAAATAAAATATTAGAACAATTTCCAGTTTTACTACATCTATTAATCATATTTCTACTAAAATTTTAACATTTTATTACATATATCTTTTTGTTTATCTGTTAACTTTGTAATAGTTAAAAGAAACAAAAAAGAAAAAAAAGATGGTATGATAATTCTTGAATGTCTCGTGTTGCATACCCCACCAATGGTGATGCAATATGAAAAACATAAAATATTATATTGGACTAGATGTCCATAAAGTAAAAACTACCTATGCAGTAAAAGATAAAATAGGAAATATAATCCAAGAAGGCATAACAACAACATCATATTCTGAATTATTTAAATCATTAGAAACCTATCTTAAATCATCAATAATAGGACTTGAATCCAGCACCAGCTACTACACACTTTATAAAGGATTTTTAAAAAATGGATATAACATCAAAGTAGCCAACACAATACAACTAAGACAACTCATTACAAAAAACGATAAACTAGATGCAAGAAGACTATCTGAAATGCTCCGTCTGGGAACATTCCCCACATCATATATTCCTGATGAAAAGATCCAACATCTCCGAAGTCTTCTACAAGTAAGACATAGCCTCATAGAAGAAAAAACAAGATGCAACAACCGCATACAAGCATTACTAGATCGCAATGGTATAGTAATGCCCGATCAAGAGGCATTTGGTAAAAAATGGAGACAAAAACTGTTACAATATATTGGATCAGGTGAGGTAAGCCTAGAGCTACGATACGAATACGACCACTTCATATATCTAGAGGAAAAATCAGAACATCTAGGCTTAGAAATAAGCGGATACACCCAAAAACACTGGAAAAAAGAATACAATCTCATTCAAAGCATAACAGGTTTCGGACCAATACTTTCCTGTTATGTTATTGCTCATATACTACCAATACGTAGATTTCCATCCAACCGGAAACTACGCAGATATGCAGGAGTTGTCCCAACAACTCATGAATCAGGAGATAAAAAATCAAAAGGCCATATACCTAAAACCAGCAGCCGGAAAAATCTAAGATGGGCACTAATACAAGCAGCAAACAGCGCTGGAAGAACCAACACCAAACTAGGATACTACTACCGTAAGAAAAAACGACAAAAGAAAAACGCAGGTATTGCACATGTCGCAGTAGCCTCCAGCATGATAGACATAATATATAAAGTGCTGACGACAAAGAAACCCTACAACCCAAAAAATTGTTGAGGCTTATATCATGAATAAGATGGTGAGATATATCGGCTGCCCTTCCTTCTCATGGGCCTTTGTACCCTCTGTAAAAAAGAGTGGGCAGCTAATGACTCACCATAATGGGCAAATCCCTCCCAGCAGAGGGACCTGTACCCGTATAGAAGAGTGTCGTCATACCGATACTCACCATCTACATAAGCTATAAATGAGAGGTGATTGATAAAGGTAATGTAAAACTCAACACGAGATTAATTGTGTTATGGAAAAGAAAAAAAGAGGTTCTTCCATGACAGAATTATCATAGAAGAGAAAATGTTATATTTAAGTTTAAAGTCCTGTTTTTCCACCCAGAATACCATCTACACAAAATACATCTATATCTATCTTTTTGCAATGAAGAGCATTATGCCAAGCGAAAAACCGTATTTTATTACATTTAAGAGGTTTATTCAATGTAAGCTCAATAAATGGTGTCCAAACCCAATCATTATCATACATTGTACATCCCGCTTTAGTATCCTCTATATCATCATATGCATATGCTTCATTATCCCAAGCATTATCTGGGTCATTATGACCTGTGGGTGTAACCCAGGTTCCGCTATGGAAATCAAATTCATGA
>CAZHIY010000255.1:0-3452 GCA_964533085.1 uncultured Thermoplasmatales archaeon
TTTGGTTATTTATTCCATATAACTTTGTTAAAACTATCCTTCCTGCTTCAGCAGGACCAACTTGCTCTCCATTTTTTAGATATTCTAAATAAACTAAATCCGACATCACATGATATTTGCCATTTTTACATTGAAAAGCAATAGAACCTGATTCTGTGGACCCATATGACTGAAATATTGTGGCATTAAAAGATTTTATCATTAGTTCTTTTAAGGAATTGCTAAGAGGAGAACCTGTTGTAGCAATCACTTTTGGGGAGATATCTTTTCCAAATCCTTTTTCTTTTAAAAGGGCCAAATGTCCAAGCATTCCAACATATCCACCGATAAAATCAGGTTTAAATTTATTAATTTCCTTTATTACTTTTTCAGGAGGATCATTTGTATTCAACCACTGTATGTTTTTAAAAAAGAAATTAGAACTTACTCTTGTTTGCAGCCCTCTATGAATATATCCACTTTCAACTGTATGTGGTGCAAAATCAGCAATAATTGTTAGCTTGTCTTTTCTCCAGTTAATTCCATGTTCTCTAATAGACCTAATATATCCAAAGAGACCAGCAACAATGTCAAACATATCAACATATATTGAAAGTGATTTTCCTGTTGTTCCAGAAGTTCTGACTTCGATTAATTTATTTCTTTTTATTTTTGAGGAAATAATTCCATCTGGATAATATTTTTTAAAATCATATTTAGAGACCATCGGTAATTTTTTAATATCCTTTATTCCTCTGATATCATCTGGGTGAATCCCTTCTTTTTTATACTTATCATGATAGAGCGGTACAGTATATGCAAATTTTACCATTTTTCTAAGTCGTTTGTCTTGATATTTTCTTAATTTATCATCACTTAATCTTTTTAATCTATTTATATCAATCAAATAACTTTTTAAAACTTTTAGTAGAAAAATTGGATTGTTAAATGCATTCATTTTTACCTCAGGTTTGTTTCGATAATCATGATTACTTATTTATAGGTTCCTTCTTATATAATATCCCAATATGAAGATACTTATAATAGAAAATTTTTGGTTGGGCGGTAGGAAGATAAGACCTTCTGAGAGACTATTATTGAATACATTTTCAATTCTTCCAACATTATTTGCTCGTCAATTAGCAGCAATTACACCAAAAAATAATTCTGTCGAGGTTGTTGATGAGAGATATTCAACAATTAATTTTGATAAAAATTATGACTTGGTTCTTATTAATTTCAATCTTTCAAGTGTTCCTCGAGCATACGAATTAGCAGATATATTCAGAAAGAAAAGTATTCCTGTCGTGCTAAGCGGATGGTATCCCTCTATTATGTCTGAGGAAGCAAAAACACACGCTGATAGTGTTTTGATAGGTCGAAATGAAATTAATTGGCTTGATTTATTAAATGATTTTGAAAAAAATAAATTAAAACCTTTCTATGGGCCCAAAGAATATGATAAATCTCTAAAAATTCCACCTACAAATGTGAAACTTCCTGGTTTTGTTTTAACTGGTGCTATTGAAGCAACTAGAGGATGTCCTTACAAGTGTGGGTTTTGTCCTGAGGCAAATACTCTAGGTGGTTCACACTACTTTACAAGACCTGTAGATGAAGTAATTGATGAAATAAAATCTATTCCACAAAAAACTATAATGTTCTATGATAATTCTTTAACTATCAGTACAGAATATAGTAAAAATTTGTTTAGAAAAATGAAAACATTAAACAAAAAATTTTTTTGTAATGGAAATATTGATAAATTAGCAGAAGACAAAGAACTTGTTAGACTATCAAAAGAGGCAGGTTGCGTATCATGGCTTGTAGGATTTGAATCTGTCTCACAAAAAACAATTGATGAGATTGGTAAAAGCACAAATGAAGTGGAAAAATATTTCAAGGCTGTTGAAAACATCCATGAAAATAAAATGGCGGTTATCGGATCTTTCATGTTTGGTTTTGACTCAGATAATAAAGAAGTTTTTAAAGAAACACTTAACATGATAAAAGATTTAAAGATTGATCTAGCAGATTTTTGCATTCTCACACCTTTTCCCGGTACACCTCTTTTTGATAAACTCAAAAAAGAGGGTAGATTATTGGAGAAAGATTGGTCAAAATATACTATGAGAAATGTCGTGTTCAAACCAAATAATTTAACACCTGAAGAATTGCTTGAAGGTGTAAAAAACATGTATATAGAGTTTTATTCAATACAAAATACAGTAACACGCATTTTTAGAGGTTTAAAACTAGGCATATATCCATTTTTTTTAGTACTTGCAAGAAATGCTGTAGCTAATATGAATAGTAAATTATTGAATGTTTCTCAAACAAAAAAATGAAAGTTTTTAGAAGAAAATTGTAAATATGTCTATTTCAGCGGAATTTTCTTTTTCTTCTTTATCGTATGCAGTTACTTTAATTTTATGTTTTCGAGGTAAGATTTTTCTAAATGACCCTGATTTATCTAAGCTATACTCGTAAGGTTCATCATCATCAGTAAAAAGCAATTCATCATCAAAATAAAAATCAACTTTTTCAATTCCAGTTTCATCTTCCACATCAACTTTTATATCTATTTTACCTATCATAACTGTCTTTTTATTCAATAGCAAAATGAATTTAAATTTCGGTTTACCGGATATATGCAGCAAACCTGATTCTGGTAAGGTTATTCCTACAAATGGCGGAAGATTTCCCCCTTCGACAACCTCTGTACCAGCGACATTGTCAGCAAAATGGGCATTAAATTCATGTTTATCACCATCTCTATCAAGATCGTCTGGATCAGAATATCTTTTAACTTCCTTTGAATTAAAAATTGCTGCAAATATCATAAGATTTTCTGGATCTAATTCAGTAGAATCTATTGTTTTTGAATAATTCAAGATATCATTAGATGGTATTTCTACACTTTCATCAGTAATAAAAGAAAGAGAACCAAAATGATATGGCTTTTTACTTGCATCTACCAAATCTGTAGTAATAATCTCTGCTAAATAAATGCGTAGATATCCTTGATAAGTGCTATCACCATCGTTTTTTATAACACCATCTATATTTATTTCACTTTCATTTTCATCCCATTCTGCGCCTACATTTATATAAACTGATGAAAAGTCCCTTGAAAGTGCTTCTCTTATATTCTTTTCCATAGTTGATTTTTCTGTAGCACCACCAAAGAGAGTTTTGTATCCTCCATCAATATAAACAGATGGATATGCGAAGTTATTGTAATATTTATCTAGATATTCTCTTGTATTTTCTTGGTCACCTATTAAACTAATGTAAAAAAATGGATATTTTTCAGACTCATATAAAGCATGTAATAGTGTTCCAATTGCTACACAAGGCACACAATCTTTTCCAGTTGCTTCTTCAATAAAAACATAATGTGTTGAATCCCAAGGATATTTTTCTCCATTCCCATCGCCATTACCGTCATCACTTTCATTTGCACCCTTTTT
>CAZHIY010000256.1:0-3030 GCA_964533085.1 uncultured Thermoplasmatales archaeon
GGAGAAATCAAATAGTCCTTTATAAACCAACTCTAGATTGATGGGGTGCCTTTTTTTGGAATAACCCATCCAAAACCATTAATTCCTTGGACTCTATGATGCATATAACCTAATCTTTTTTTAGTGAAATATTCATCAAGCAATTTACTATCCATTAAAAATTCTTTATAAAGACACATTCCTACTACTTTACCAGGTTTACCTAATCCCACCTTTTTTGCAACAACACTCCAGATACCATCAGCACCAATCACTATTTGAGATTCAATTTCAGATTTATTATCCAATATAATCTTTGCTCTATCTTCAAATATCTTTACATCATTAACTTTTGTTCCATCAATAAAAGTAGCTCCACTTTTAATAGCAAGTTTTACTAAATCATAATCAAATACTTTTCGAATTAGCGTTGCATAAATAGGTTCATTTTTTTGTAAAGTAACTTTGCTGTCTGATGAAGAAAAATATGCAAAACCTCCATATGAATATGAGTCGATTAATTCTTTTTCTTCAAGATATTTGAAACTTTTTAGAACTCTTATAGGTATTCCACCACCACAAGGTTTGTCACGAGGAAATTTACTCTTATCCAAAAGAAGTACTTTTATTCCCTTTTCAGATAGGAATTTTGCTGCAGTTGAACCTGCTGGTCCAGCACCTACGATAACAACTTCATATTTCATACTATATTACTCAATCCTAACTTATTCTCATATTTTTAATACATATTCGTTATAAAAATATATTATTGGAGTATTTAAAGTTGAATACTATTGAAAATATTCAATTTTTATTGATTTTTACATTCAAATTTTTATTATTATTTACAATATATCATCTGTCATTGTAACATTTAAATATCCACAACTGGATATAAAATATGAGGGAGAAGAGAATATGAGCAAAAATCCTGTATTGTATAAAACATTGGTAGTTGGAGTTATAGTTCTATTTATTGGAGTTGCAGTTGCTCCATCTATATATGGTAATGTAATCAAAGAAGAGGATTTAGTAGAATATGAAATCGAATTTTTTGGGATTAATAGCAAAAAACAAACAATAAAATTAACTCAAGATGAAGCAAATGAAGTGGATGCTTTATTTGATGATTTTCAAAATGAAATGAATAATATTGAGTCAAGAGCAGAAGTAAAAGAAATCTTTTCAAATACATTGAATGAGTTGCATAAGTATGATTTTTTAAGAGATTTGTCCATCAAACAAGTTGAAAGCCTCATTTTTAAAGGTATGAATAGACAAAATCTTTTTAGTAAATTGATAAGAAAATCATTTAGTGAATTTAATTTTTTAAATTCTAATTTATTTTGTTTGATCGGTGGACACTGTAACTATATACATTTTATGCGAGTTGCAGATATAGTTTTCCCATTCTTTTATTTATTTTTTCAATTTTTTAATTTATAATATTTAATAGTTAAATTTGTTATAAAGGAAATGTTTAATTATCCAAAAATTATTCAAAATAATTGAGAGGATTGATGAAGGATATAAAACGTATTATAATACCAGTTGATAATACTGAAGATTCTAAGGAAGCTGTTAAACAGGGTGCTTTTTTTGCTAAATTATTGGGAATTGATGCAAAGATAATCACAATTAATGATACCCATCAGTTCATTTCATCTGTAGTATTGGAAGAAAAATTAAAAAAGGACGCATCTTCATTTCTTGAAGATTTCAAGAAAATTGCAGAAGAAAAAGGAGTTAAAATTGAAACTCAGTTAATTGTTGGAAAACCTGCAGAGGAAATTGTAAAATTTGCTAAAGATGATGATTTAATAATTATCGCGCATCATGATAGATCTAGAGGTTTTGATAAGGTAATGGAAAAAAGTGTTTCAAAAGAAGTTGTTAACAATGCTCCATGTTCTGTTCTTGTTGTAAAATAAAATCAAAATTTCATTGGTAAATAAGAAATACTACTTTTTAATTTACTGTCGATTTGTACTAAAATGGTAAAACAAGATTATTACGATATTCTTGGTATACAGAAAGATTCATCTAAATCAGATATTAAAAAAGCCTATCGTAAGTTAGCATTGAAATATCATCCAGATAAGAATCCTGATAAAGGGGCTGAGGAAAAATTCAAGGAGATATCTGAAGCATATGCTGTTTTATATGATGAAGAAAAACGTAAATTATATGATCAATATGGTCATGCAGGCATAGACCAACGTTATAGTTATGAGGATATATTCAGAGGAGCAGATTTTGGCGATATCTTTAGAGGCAGGGGTTTTGATTTTGGTTTTGGGTTTGATGATATTTTTGAACGTTTTTTTGGCAATAGATCAGGGTTTAACAGACAAGGTTCTCAGAGAAGACGAGGTATGGATCTAAGATATGATATTGAGATCAGCCTTGAAGATGCATATAATGGAGTAGATACTGAAATAAATGTTCCAAGAACAGAAACTTGTGATACTTGTAATGGTAGTCGTGCTAAACCGGGAACAAGTTCTAAAACTTGTCCTGAATGTAATGGTACAGGTCAATCTAGGCAGTCTAGAAGAACTGCGTTTGGTATGTTTACTCAAATATCAACTTGTCCTAAATGTCATGGAGAAGGCATAATCATTAAAGATTATTGTCCTAAATGCAATGGAAAAGGTATAATTCAAAGGACACGTAGTATCGAACTAAAGATTCCAAAAGGGGTTGACGATGGCTCACAACTGAGACTCTCTGGAGAAGGAGAAGCAGGATCTTCAAGTGGAAGTAGCGGTGATCTATATATTGTAATTCATGTAAAAAAACATCCAAAATATAATAGAAGAGGGGCAAATCTTCATACGATTAAGGAAGTATCCTTTCCCAATGTTGCTTTAGGTGGAAAAATTGATGTTGAAACTATTGATGGAACCTTAGGAAGTTTAAAAATACCTGAAGGTACACAAAATGGTGATATATTAAAAATAAAAAATAAGGGAATGCCAGATTTGCATGGTAGAGGTTTTGGTGACCTATACATAGAGATTCATATTAAAACTCCAAAGCGATTAAATA
>CAZHIY010000256.1:3040-3448 GCA_964533085.1 uncultured Thermoplasmatales archaeon
TTGGAAGAATTAAGAGATGAATTAAAAAATTCTGATTAATTAATTGCTTTACTCTTTTTTATCAGTCTTTTTTTTATCATCTTTTACTTTGAAATCAGCATCGATTGTTTTTTCATCACCGTTTGGTTTACCTGACCAAGATTCTTCTTGTGTTGTATCTTTAGTATCACTTGTTTTTTGTTGCTGTTGATATTGCTGAGCTGCTTGTTGATATATTGAGGCTGATGCCTTTTGAAGCACTTTTGAAAGCTCATCTGTTTTTTCCTTTATCTTGTTTATATCATCACCAGATAATGCTTCTCTAAGATCTTTAAGTCCTTTTTCCAAACTCTCTTTATCTTCCTTTGAAAATTTGTCTTTTAGTTCTTCAAGTGTTTTTTGTGTAGTGTGTACCATCGCATCTCCATT
>CAZHIY010000257.1:0-3402 GCA_964533085.1 uncultured Thermoplasmatales archaeon
TTCTTTAAAACAAGATAAATTATAATAGCGTATATTTTCTAGAAAGTGTAGTTAATCATGTTCTCTAACAATTATGTTTTTTTCTGATATACAGTTATTACTAGAAAAATATTGAATAACATTATCTAATTTTCTTTATTATTCACTATTTCTCTTATTGGAATATACGCAAGTAATGCTGCGATATATATCCAAACAATAAGGCCCGGTAACCAAGGAGCACTTTCATAAAGAGCAAGATCTATTCCCATTACAACTAATATTGCAATAATTACCCCTGTAAGTGCTTCACCTGCAACAAGACCAGCAGTAAAAAGCAAACCTGTTCTAATAGCCTTTTCTTTTGGTTTAATATCAGTATTTTTAATTGCAAGTTCCCAATCACTTACTTCTTCTTCCTCAGCAGTACCAAATTTCTTCTTGAATTGTCTATCTGTTAAATAACGAATCACTCCACCTGAAAATATTGGAATAGATAATGTAAATGGTAAGTAAATTCCAATTGCTACAGGAAGTATTGGTAAATCAATTAGTATTAAAACAAGAGCAAGTATCATACCTGCTAAAACAAAGGGCCATAGCATTTCTCCCCCCAATACTCCTTTCACAACACCTGCCATTAGACCTGCTTGAGGAGCAACAAGCTTGGTACTACCTATTCTAAATGCCTTATGTAACAATCCAATTACAAGACCTATAACTCCGGAAATCGCTAGAACGCCAAATGTCATTGAAATCTGCAAATTTCTAGGAGTTGCACCAAGCATCTGACCACATGCCATTGATTGCAAAAGATCTCCAGAAATAGAGCCTCCTACTGCAATCACAGCAGATATGAATATAACAATTGCCATACCTGCAGCACCAGTTACACCAAAACCAAGCATGATGAGACTAACAATTAGTAAAACTGCAACTGTCACACCAGATATTGGCATGTTAGAAGAACCTACAAGACCTGTAAGGTATCCTGCAAGAGCACTTGCAATAAATGCAAAAAATATGGTAATAATTGCCATAATAAGAGATATTCCAAACATATCTGATAACCATAGATATAAAAGAAAAACAGGTATAGTCATAAGAACAATAAAAATAAATATTAGTTTAAAACTTACATCCTTATCAGTTCTTTTTTTACTTTTTACTTGGCCACCTTTAATACCGATAATTGCCTCTTTAATGCTACCTGCTAGATTCGTCCTTATTGCCCAAATAGCCCAAAGACCTCCAACAAGCATCGTACCAACACCAATAAAACGTACTTGATTTGCCCAAATGGTATAAAATCCTCCTAATTCAACACCAAGTTCTGCAAACTCAGGTGCTGGAACAGGTAATCCATTTGCCAAAGCAACAATTGGTGCGATAATTACCCATCCTAATAATCCCCCCACGAAAACATAAGATGAAATTCTAGTTCCAATAATCCATCCTACTCCTAAAAGTGCTGGTGATATTGTAATACCACCATAAAGCCAACCATCATTTACATTACCTCCAATTTTATATTTACCAATACTAGAGATGTGCTCAATTGTTCCTCTGAATATATTTAGAGATAATTCACAGAATTTAAAAAGACCAGCAACTAACGCACCGACTCCCAACCATATACCACTGATTCCACTTGTCTTTTTTTCATCAGTTGTTTCACCACCAACAGTTGTAGTAAGAACAGCAGCTACCGCAACTCCTTCAGGAAATGGCAGATCGGTCTGAACAACAAGGGCCCGTCTGAGAGGAACCATCCACAAAACTCCTAGAAGACCTCCGAGAAGAGAAATTAAGGTGGTTTCTAAATAGTTTATATCTGTCCAAACACCAAGTAACACTAATGCTGGAATTGTAAATATCACGCCCGCAGCAATACATTCCCCTGCAGAGGCTCCCATTGTTGCTAGATTAACCTCTAAAATTGTTCCTTTGAACGGTTTTAAAAGAGCAAGAGCCATTACAGCTCCAGGAATAATTGCAGAAACGGTCATACCTGCATATAGCCCAAGATATGCGTTTGCAGCACCAAGTATAATTGCTAGAAATATTCCAACTAAAATTGCTTTTGCAGTAAGTTCAGGAATAATTTTTTCTGCTGGTATAAATGATTGGAAATCTTCGCGATTAGCCATTACAAATAGTATATAAACTACATTATTATATTAAATTTCCTAATAATATAAAAAAACCAATTTATTAATTAATATCTATTTATTTCTAATTAAAGAATAATTAACTCGATTTATTTGATTGAGTTAAAGTATTTAGGCAGAACTATTGATGAGATTTAGTAATGTAAATATTATTCCAATGATACCAACAATACCAAGTAACAATAAATTACGAATTATAAGTAGAAGTCTAAGTATTAGTGTTGGTTCATGAGAACTTACCCTAATTATAATATTTTCTTCAGTTTGGTTTTGGATAATTTCTTCATAACTAAGACGTTCCTCAACGGAATTAGATTCAGCCACAGATGTAGCTGGTAATATCATCATTATTAAAACTGCAACAATACACCCGATTATAATTTTCTTTTTCATCTTACTTTTTCACCTCCCCCGTCTGTCCATAATAATATAAATTTATATGATGATTATGTACCGGACGGCGTACCATTATTAAATTGTAAATAGAATATTACCTATATTTAAATTGTGTATAAAAACAGTTCTTCTAGGCTAATAAGAAAATAGAATACTATAAAAGTATTAATATTAGTTATGTAATTTAATACATGTGGAGATGTATAGAGGAGGGGAAAATGAATAGTAATGATTTTAACAATTCCGAATCAAATTCTAAAGAAAAAATAGAAGATCTTACTGAAAAACTAAAAAAAGTTGAACAAGAGTTAAATAAACTTAAGGGCACTCTTGAACAAAAAGTTATTGAAAGAACAGTTGAAGTTAACGGATTATTAAAAGATAAGATAAGATTTATTGATAACCTGAGTCATGATCTTGGAACTCCATTAACACCAATAATTACCCTTCTACCAATAATAAAAAATGAAATATCTGATGAAAAAATAAAAGAAATGATTGATACATGTCTTAGAAATGCTGAATATATAAAAAGAGTTGTTAATAATGCAAGAGAACTAGCTGAGATAAGTTCTATCGACTTACTTTTGAAAAAAGAAAACCTTCTTGAAATAATTAATGAGATGAATAGTAAATATGAGGATATTTTTAGAAGTTGTAATATTGAAATAGAAAATAGAATAAACTCAGATGTTTTTGTAAAAACAGAGAAAAATAGGTTGATGCAAATTATTGATCATATAGCATCAAATGCAGTAAACAGTATGATAGATATAGGTGGAAAACTAGTTTTTGATTCAAGATCCGTAAACAAAAATGGAGATCCATTTATACAAATATCTATAACTGATACAGG
>CAZHIY010000258.1:0-3396 GCA_964533085.1 uncultured Thermoplasmatales archaeon
AACATTATATGCTATCTCAGAAGTATAACTACAACTAGGGCTTATTTCAAAAAGATAATCTGCAATTTTTTTTCTTACATTGCTTCTCCTGAGAGACCTTATAACGAAAGGTCTAAGATTTTCTGGAGAGGCAACTGTATTGTCTCCATCCTGCATCCCATCCACTTCAATTTATGCATATAAGAAACTGTTTTAATAAGTTATCGGCAATATGATTATTCACCTGCACATTTACCTGCATATACATCTTAATTAAGAACATGTTTCTAATTCATGAACTTTCTAATAAGTGCTTTTATTGTTCCTGAAGTACCAAATGTCTCAACTGTAACTTTCTTAGAGGAGATATTTCTAATCGAATTAAGAAGTTTTATTGTATTGTCCTTTTCGGTATGGCTACATTTTACAATTCCAGTTGTTCCGTCAAACCTGATCAAACGAATTCCCAAATTATAGCAATTCGAATTAAAAAGATGTATGCATTGTGATTTTAGCTCTTGTTTAATTTCTTCTTTTGAAAATTCCTTATCATTTGTTTGTAATTTAACATGAAAACAAATGTATCTATGACGTCTGTTTTTGCTTGGAATATTTACACCTCAAAAAAGGTAGTATTACTCTGATTCAATGCGAGGTGCAAGCAAGTAAGTCACATGACCTTTCTTTTCAGCAATATCAAATTCAACTTTGATAGGATTATCATTACCTATCATAATTGTAATTGGGTCATCTCCACGGACCGGTTTAATCATATTGCTGAAATAATCAATTGAGAAAAGACTTTTACATTTGGAATTGGTGATGAGTTCTACAAGAAGATCCTTTGGAAGTTTTAGATTTACAGTGTCAGTATCACCTTCTGCAAACAACTCGAAATTATTTTTATCAACAGTTAATGAAAGATGATCTGAAACTGCCTCAGATGCCCTTACGCCTTGATTAAGTTCAGATGCTTTCAAAATAACTTTTCCGGGGAGATTTAAATTAGGCATCTTAGGATCTGGCATTCCAGCGGTGTCAATAAGCCCCATCTTTCTTATAAGATTTCCAATTTTTACAATAAGCCTGTTAGACTCCTCATCATAGTCAAGAGTTATCATATCACCAGAACTTGAAAGACGCATTATACTTCCAAGTTTATCCATGTCAATCCCAAGTTCCATCTCAGTTGCCTTAAACTCTTCAAAAGCCTTACTATTTACCTCAAGATCTACCATTGCAACATGTGCTGGATCAACTGCTCTAAGAGATATTCCTTTTGGTGTAATATTAAGCTTAACCTCATTAACTAATGGAGACGTTACGTCAATAATACCCTTAAGTACCTCTGATTTTACTTTAGCATTAAACATGTTTTTTCTCCCCCAACAATATTATGAGTTATAAGATTTTAATGGAAAATAAATACGTTTTGTGTTTATAACTATGACGGTATTTTACTAACAATTTTATAACTTTTTTATTCTTGTCAGCAATGAAACTCCCACAAAACCATTTCTAACTATAAAACCAACTAAGGAGACTTTCCCAATCCACCAAGAGATACCATAAAATCCTATTGAAATAACTCTATGTGGTCCTAGTACCGTTGTAGAATTATTGCCTTTAATTTGTGATAGTGTGGTATTAGCTCGTTTATCATTTTTATAATTACAAATAATGAGTGGAACTATATAAAAAGTCCTAAAATATGGTGGTAAAAAGGGAAATAATTTATATAGCTTGAAAAATTGGACACGTGAGTTAAATCTAATATGAAGACCTCTTCCACGAGACCTTATTTTCATAAACAGTTCTTGAGTAATATTTTCCTCAGCTAAACTATTCATTATTGGATCATTATCTAAAAACTCTAAACATTTTTCTTCAATTACTTCCTCAATATCTGTTCCCTCTTCTAACTCAATTTCAACTTCTATTGGAGTAATTGAGCCATCAAACTCATGTTTAAACAGAGTTACAGTAATTGTATTTTCATCCTTCTCAGATATAACTTCCTCAGTTTCACGAATATTATATTTTGTTACTTGTTCACCAGATGCAACAGCTATACCTGATGAAATAAAACTTAGAACAACAAGAATTACGATTAATTTTTTTGGCAAGTATTTTTTCCCCCAAATTTATGTTTGAAATCAACCTGATATATATGGATTTTATATATTAATATTACTTTATATTATATTTAAACTTTCCTAATCTTCTCTCCACTTATTTTTACATTTTGTGCATGTATAAAACCTACTTTCTGGTTCATCACTTCCTCTCATTTGTCTAAGAATCCAAAAAGCTTCATTATTCCCACATTTTGAACATTTTATTTTTGTTTTGGGGAGAACATTATTTGAATCGACATCTTCAAGAAAAGTTATTTCCTTTTCTTTCTGTTTGGTTACAACTATATTTTTGCCTTTCTTTTCTTTTTTATAACCACATTTCCGACATACAATAATATCTTCCTTTGGATACATTAAGCTCTTACATTTTGGACAAAACATACTAATCTATACTCCTTAATATATCTTTTATTATAATATCATGATCAAATGATAATTCAGGTAATTCTTTGACATTAAAGAATTTTGCATCTGAAGCATCATCATTACTTTTCAATTCTCCACCTTTGATATCTAGTAAATATACTATCGTAACAGTATGTCCTCTTGGATCTCTATCAGGATCGGAATAAACTCCAAAAATTTTATTTATGCTTGTCTTTAATCCTGTTTCTTCATAAACTTCTCTTATCACTGCATCTTCAACTTTTTCACCATATTCGACGAATCCACCAGGAAGAGCCCATTTTCCTTTAAAAGGATAATTTTTTCGCTTGATTAAAAGAATTTTATTTTCTTTTAAAACTATTCCATCTGCAGTTAATTTAGGATTTTTATAACTCATGAAGCACGAGAATATTAATTATGTATTTAATATTTAACAAAAAATAGTTTCTATTATCTTCTCCCAGAATCATTTATTGATTCCCAAAAATTGTAAAGATCTTTCTGTAATTCTGATTTCCAAATAACAAATGTTGGTCCGTCGAGAACTCCATCCCTTTTGATTCCCTTAAAAAAACTAGTTCGATTTTTTTTTATTTTACCATTATTCTCCTTCAAATGCATCCCTCTCAGATTATTGGAAAGGTTAAAATAGAAACAAGATTTATTTATGTTTTTAGCAGGTAACTATTCACTTGAATATTCATATATATTTATTTTTTATTGATTTATCAGTAAATTTCAAAAACTATTACGTTATTTTCTGTCTGCAAATTGGGCTCGTGGTCTAGTTGGTTATGACATCTGAAAAAACTCACCGATTTTCGTCACTTTTCTCGTCGAGAATCTCCGCGTTATTTTCCATGGACTCTATAAAAACCTTCTTTTTTCTTTT
>CAZHIY010000259.1:0-3366 GCA_964533085.1 uncultured Thermoplasmatales archaeon
ATTTAATAGAAAAATGGATAGTTACCCAATCGAAATATTGAAAATGTATCTTCAAAGTTGTCCAAATGACTTAGGTAGAATAATTTTTCAGATAGGAGTAGCTGAAGCAAACCGTGAATATTGTTCCTCAATAGAGTTTGGTAAAAAAATTTCCATTTTGAATGAAATACCAGAATATAAGAAAAATTTAATGGAGAAAATACTTGCTGATGAGAGCATCTTTGAACTGCTCATAGAATATTTAGAAAATGCTGAGGATATCGAAGAAATTGGACTGTGTTTTTTCGGATTGATTCTTACCGGTATGAAAAATAAAGCCCCATTAATATTCAAACGTTTGACCCCTAAACGAATGGCAGATAAAATTGAAATCGAAGAAGATGGAAATAAAATAAATAGGATTTTTACAGGACTTCTAATTGATAAGGATAAAACATTTTCAAAAAAAGTTGTTAGACCGCTAAAAATTAAATTACTTAAGAAAAAATTAAAAAAAACCTCAATTTTAAATATTATTCACACAATTTTTGTCCTTGCGCTAATAGATGATGATTTAATTCTCCCTGAATTTAAAAGCATATTTATAACAAATGTGAAAAAGGGAAATTTTCGTGAAATCACAATGATTCATAAACTCTTTGAAATTTTGATAGTCGAGAAATTGACACATAAGGTGTTAACGCTTTATTTTTATTACTTGAGTATCTTGAAAGTAGATTTTTTACTTAGAAAATTAAAAGAAGAAAAAGATTTTGAGATAATCGTCCGAAATATTCATAATTTTTTATACTTAATTCTAGATGAGATTTTTGGAGAAGATAATGCTCCCCAATTTTTAGACATTATGTTACCAAAAGCTGAAAAATCTTCGATAGTTGATTTTTTAGTGTTCTTAACACAACTTTCAGTAGAAAATGATCTTGGAAAAAAAATTGCCTTTCAAATCGCAAAAGATAAAGCCGATTTTATTAAAGAAAAATTTGACAAGTATCCATTAAAAGAAGCAAAAATAGAGTTGTCGTATGATCTCTATGAGTTAAATCATTATTTAAATTTTGACTGGAAATCAATTCATTCTCTTCTCAAGAACTTAAATATTAATATATTATCTCCAAAAGAAATAATAATGCTTGGTGATTCAGATCGATGGGTGCGATTTAATGGATATAAGGATAAATCTTTTTTACAGGAATTTTTCGATGAGGAAGATACTTGTGCTCTTCAGATATTATATGATTATATTTACATCTAAGATTTCGGTTTTATTACACAAAACTATTTATTCTAGTTTATCCAAATATTATCAACAAAACGAGTTTTTGTATTTGCAATGAGGTCTGTGTAAAAGTGGGATATTGAATTGAGGGCGAAAGGATAAATAGGCATTTATGTTGCAATTCGCAGTCCCTCTTTTCATAAATATCCACCATACCAAGGTGATACATATGAAGAATTTTGACGTCTACAACTCCGAAAAAAGGGTCGAATTTACTATAAGGCGCATAGAGAAATCCGATATCCCTGACAAATCCAAGCGTTTGTTGGTGGAATTCAGCAAGTACTGCATTGCAGAGGGTTTGGCCTTCTTGACAATTGACAAGCATTTGTTCGGGCTAAAGATCATCGCAAAATTGGCTGAGAAGGACCTAGAAAAAACGAACAAAAACGACATGGTAAGAATTCTGGAAATGCTTGAGAAAAGCCACTACTCCGACGAAGTAAAGCATGGTGCAAAAATTTCAATTAAAAAGTTTTACAAGTGGCTTAATGGCGGCGAGGAGTATCCAAAAAAGGTCAAATGGATAAAGAGCTCTATAGGGCATAAAAAAAAGCTCCCCAAGGAGCTGCTTACCGAAGATGAGGTTAAAAGGCTGATAAACGCTGCAGACCATATAAGGGACAAAGCCCTGATTTCTCTCTTGCATGAAAGCGGTTTCAGAATCAGTGAACTCTTGTCATTGGCAATAAAAAACATAGAATTTGACGAATATGGAGCCAAAATATTGATTCCGGAAGGGAAGACAGGGATGCGCAAAATCAGATTGGTTTCTTCAGTTCCCCATCTGGCTACATGGATAGAAAACCACCCGTTAAAGGACGACCGGGAATCGCCATTATGGACAGGAACAGGCACAAGAAATAAAAACGACAGGATAGGCTATCAAAATGTAAGCAAGCTTATTATTAGACTAGCAAAGAAGGCAAATATTAAAAAAAGAGTTCACCCACACCTTTTCCGGCATACCAGGGCAACCCAGCTGGCGAACCATTTTACCGAGGCGCAGATGAACCATTATTTCGGCTGGGTTCAGGGTTCCAAAATGCCTTCGACCTACGTCCATCTTTCAGGCAGGGACATAGATTCTGCCGTTCTAAAACTATATGGTATGAAGGAAAAGGAAACGGCAAAAGAAGAAAACTTAACACCTAAGAAATGCCACCGTTGCGAGAAAGCAAACCCGGCAACAGGCAAATTCTGTCTCAGGTGTGGAAACCCGCTTGACCTGGAAACCGTGTTGAAAGTCGAGGAAAAAACAAAAGAGGTAGATGAAGCGACGACCGTGCTGCTAAAAGACCCGGAAGTCCTCAACCTGCTCGCTAGCAAGATAAAACAGATGAACATCCAGATTTGATGTTCATTCGTAAGTGAAATAGGTTATCCCGCAGGTGCAGTCCCTAGCAATCGCTTGCAGGCTCTCGTCCGTCTCTGCCTCGTCAACCCTGATTCCCAGCTTCCTGATTTTCTCTATCCAGCCGGTCTTGTTCGGTGTAATGTCGTTGTTGCCTATGTTCAGCGTGAAGTTGCTATCGTTTACCCTTACGATTGCCTCGTTGTCACCCAGCCCGGCGCATGCATACAGGAGCGAGCCTTTCGGGTAGGATTTTAGCTGAGCTTCCTCCCGTTTTTGTTCCCATGGCCTTTCATCGCTTTTGTCCCATAGCGAATCCTGCGAATAGCTGGGTTTCCCTCCGTAAGGTATCTCATATTCTTTGGCCGTCTTGTATTTTGGCACGTTTTGCTTGCCCCAGAAATCGTTGTTCGCACAGACTTCGTCTGCTATCGCCTGCAGTATGTATTGTATCTTCTCCGGATCTACCGTATGGAAACGGAATACCGCTTCGCTGCAGTTCGGGTTCAAATCCATAAAATCACCTCCATAGATATGGACAGGAATGCCTGTCCTCAAAACAAACATCATTTACCTTGAGAATGTCGCTTGGTTTATCCAAGGTGAGCTTGTAATCGTCAGAGAAAGAGCAGCCGGAAACCTGACCTTTCTCATTAATGCTTACGATGTCCTTTCCATAGTGGCACGGCTTGGACCAACCCTCATATTTTCCTTCGTCCAGAATCTTGAAAGTCAG
>CAZHIY010000260.1:0-3364 GCA_964533085.1 uncultured Thermoplasmatales archaeon
AGCGCGTTCATCACCCATACTAAAGTATGGGGATTTCTCGCTTACTAAATGTTAATAAACGATAACTCTCAATATCTATATATATTTAATCTGTAGCGTATATATAGAATCTATAGAGATAAAACTTTGTTTATAGCAATATGTTCAACTCCAAATATATGTCCAGTAGGCAGCATTTAACTTCGAGTAAATATTAGGTCATATATTTATGTCTGAAAACATGAATAATTATTAGTAAAACCAAATTCAAATCTCGTCCATTGCATATCTATAAACAACAATAAATTTGTTAACAAATACGTGTCAAAATCTCCCCCCCCCGCGCGATAATCATTAACACGATTAATTAACAGGAGAAAAACTGTATTTTTTACCGTAAAACATGAGTTCAAATCTCCCATCGACAATTTCATTTTAAAAAAAGAAAAAAAACCCTGAAAAATTTGATAATATTATCAATGAAATAATTGCCTCCCCAATTATTTTGGGTTAAATTAAAGTAACAAATAAATATGCTGATATTGACGTTGAAATAACAAGCTTTAACGATATTGTTATTAGTATTATAATCGATTTTATCAATTTTAATAAAATTACCTATCAAAAAACTATTTTTTAATATCCAAAATATATACTATATTGTAAAAAGTATCGAGCCTTAAAAACAAGGATCGAAGTTTTATTTCGAATTAATAATGATGATAATGCATTAAATTATTCATTAATAATTTATATTGATATCTTTAATTACCATATGGAAAATTAAATGAAATTAAAACAATTACCACATGATTTTATTGTAGAGGAACTTCCGAGTATCTCAATATCTAAAGAGGAAAAAACCCATTCAATCTTCATCATGGAAAAAATAAGTATAACGACATTAGATGCAATTCGTATACTCTCAAAAAAAATTAATATTCCTCTCTTCGAGATTGGCTATGCTGGTTTAAAAGACAAGCATGCAGTGACTAGACAATATATTTCAGTTCCAACACAGTATTCAATAAAGTTTCAAAATACAGACAAATTAAAATTGTATTTTGCTGGATATCATGATAAGAAAATACACATTGGTAATCTCAAAGGTAATAGATTCTCCATTATCGTAAGGAATATTACCGGTAACCAGTTGAAAGATTTGCCAAAGAGAGCAAAAACTATTAAACAATATGGTGTGCTCAACTATTTTGATTCTCAACGGTTCGGAAGTGTTATTGAAAATGAATTTATTGCAAAGTACATTTTAAAGAAAAACTACGAAAAAGCAGTAAAAGTATATTTAACAAAATATCAGTCTTCTGAACCTAGATGGGTAAAGAATGACAAAAGACGGATTTGTGAGCATTGGGATAACCTTCAAACTATATCCATTCATACTTGGGAGTTTAAGAAAGTTATTGATGAATATTTAAAAACTAAGAGCTGGTTAGCAGCATACAAGAAAATACCTGCGATTCTTAGAGAAATCTTTATAAAGGCATATCAAAGTTTTATTTGGAATGAATGTATAAAAGAAGTAGTAAGAGTGCGTATTAATAAGAAGAAAATATTTACAATAACATATAACATCGGCTCATTATTATTTTATACTGATTTAACTGAGGAAGAACGTAAGCTTATCCCATCCGTATTTAAAACCGTTAGTCATGATGGTATTTATTCTGAATTTGAAAAACAAATTATTGATAAGATACTGTTAAAACAAGGCGTCATGCTTGCTGACTTCACGATTGAATCACTAACAGGTAATTTCTTTAAAACTCACGACCGAAAGACACTAGTAAAACCAAATGATTTTAGTGTATCAGAACCAATGAAAGATACAATAAATAGTTCTTATGATATGCCCAGGTATGCAATTGAAACATCCTTTTCATTGTCAAAGGGCAGCTATGCGACGATCATTACGAAACAACTATTTAACAACTAAGAAAATGTAAGTAATATTTCAAAATATATTACTACCATAAATATACTTATCACGATTTCAGAAATAATGTTGTATGTTAAATTGAATGTTATATTAGTATTTCTCGTAGGTCAAAAATATAATTAATAATTGATACACATGCAGTAGCAAGATAGGAAGTTACTCTAAGCGATACTTTCTTTTATACCATAAAACAAAATTTTCTTCTTTTCTTGAAAGTCCTACCTTATCATCCAACACAAAAATAGGATCTGCCCCTAAATCAATTTTTTACCATTAACTTATTGTTCAAATCTCGTATTGCCTGATAGATGTGAGGCAACAACCATTAAATATCAAAAAAGAGATAATCAGGATTAAAGTAATAACAAAGCACAACCATAATGAAATATTCCAGACGGTTATAAAGAAAGTTAGTCAATTCTATATTGTTATTAAATATTTTTGAAAAACACTATTTTTCTCAGGAGAGACTAAGGCCAGATAATGCCTTAAACCGTCTGATATGCATTTTACCATAGAGGCTTTTTAATGAATTTTTTAATAGAGAAAAGAGGTTAGTGACCATTATAGAATAAAAAGAACAAGAGGGATACTATTTTTTCTTTTTTTCTTTATAGTTGCCACTTGATATTCTTGTTTTATTTTCTATTGGTTTAACCTTTTTCTTCTTTCTAACGTTTTTACCTTTTTTCCCCATGTTACCGCTCTCTAAACTTATCCTAATCTTTTTTTTTCCCTTTAATTTTTTCTATTCATTTTATTCTTCTCTACATTTTATTTTACAATTCCAAAATAAAGAAATCCAAGTACATTATTTTTCACAGTCTCAGGGTTGAGATTATCTATGCAGCCTATGAGATGTTCCATTGCTTTTGTCAGTATGTCTTTTACATTCTCACTGAGAAGGGTATAATATTAGTTGGATCGTGTCCAATTGTTTCTGAAACATATCATTGCCATCTAAAGCTATACAATGGCTGTAAGGGAATCATCAATATCATTAATGGTTTCGTCTACATCATTTGTTTCAGTTGCGATTGCTACACCTACAATAAAAATAGCGAATATCCATAGTATTAATATTCGTCTGAGAACCATTAGAAATGCCCAATACTATTTATAATTATGAATATTTAAATTTTGCTTTACCTCAATTTTTTACCGGTAAATACATGTTTTAGTTCGTTTTTAACCTTTTTCAGATCATTTTATAGTTATGGACTTTATTATATTTCAGTACTGCTAAGGTGAATTATAATTGATTATTTGAATCATTGATCTCATAAAATGCTCCCGTCTGAAAGGGAACTTGAATTTACCAGTAAATTAATTATGAATAATAGTGCAGGGGAAGTGAGTTAGACTTCGAGTTTAAATCTTATTTTTCCCTTAAATCTTGTAAATTTTTATCTCCTATTAATTTTTCCT
>CAZHIY010000261.1:0-3361 GCA_964533085.1 uncultured Thermoplasmatales archaeon
GTGGAAGAATCTTGATAATTATTTTTCAGACAAGCTCTAATATAAAGATATTTTGACAAAATATTCACAAAGTATATGAATTTTGACGAATAATTAACATTTTGTTATTATTAATACAAATAGAATTATTGTTATTAGTCATAGAAAATAAAATAATAATATTTTTAATGTTTGTATAAGATTAATTCAATGGGTTAGATTTATATTCTTTACGCTTTTACAAGTTCCACGCCCAACTGACTTTATAAGATTAATTTAAGGGGGTTTTAATGCAATGGAAATATTAGAAAATAAGCCAGGTAAACAGATTCTTCTATTGGGAAATGAAGCTATAACTAGAGGTGCAATTGAAGCAGGAATTGACGTAGCAACAACTTATCCTGGAACCCCTTCTTCAGAAATTGCTGATACTTTTTCATTAATTGCAAGGACTCTTATAAAACAAAAAAAAGAACCCAGTTTCTATTTTGAATATTCGACAAATGAAAAAGTAGCACTTGAGATTGCTGCAGCTGCATCAATTACTGGTCTTAGGGCTCTTACTTGTATGAAACATGTTGGTCTAAATGTAGCAAGTGATGCATTTATGACTTACCTTTATGTGGGTTGTAAAGGAGGACATGTCATCGTTTCAGCAGATGATCCTTCTTGTCATTCATCACAAAATGAACAAGATAATCGTTATTTCGCATTATTCGGTAATGCACCAATGCTTGAACCATCAACTCCAGATGAGGCAAGAGAGATGACAAGAATAGGATTTGACTTATCCGAAGAAGTAAAATTACCTGTTCTTTTAAGAACAACGACAAGACTTAATCATGTTAGAGGATCAATTGAGTTAAATAAGATTCAAAAACCTAGAGGGAAAGGCCATTTTGAAAAAGATCCAATGCTTGTTACAGTTCCTGCGATTGCTAGACTTCAACATCCAATTCTTTTAAAAAAGATAGAACATGCTGAGAAAATTTCAGAAAAATCAAAGTTTAATAAAATAATAAATATTGGGATACCAAAAGAGTGGGGGATAGTAACTTCTGGTGTTTCTTATAACTATGTTAAGGAACTTGCAGATGATATGAAGCTAAATGTAAGAATTTTAAAGCTTGGTATGACACATCCAATACCAAAAAAGATGTGTGAAGATTTTATAAAATCTTGTAAAAAGATTGTAATCGTCGAAGAACTTGAACCAATTCTTGAAAATCAATTCAAGGTAATTGCTCATGATTTAAAATCAAAAGTTGAGATTTATGGTAAATCATCAGGGCATTTCTCACGTTTATATGAATATAATCTAGACATTGTAGCAGATGCCTTTTCAAAGTTATTTAAAGTAAAAAATCCTATTATAAAGCCTAAGGTATCTAAAATTAAACTTCCCAGTCGTCCACCTGCTTTGTGTCCTGGCTGTCCTCACAGAGCTACTTATTATGCAGTAAAAAAAGCTGCACCAAAAAATACAATTTATCCTACTGATATCGGTTGTTATACATTAGGGAAAGCACCTCCCTACGAGGTTGCAGATCTATTACTATGTATGGGCTCCAATGCAGGAACAGCGTGTGGTTTTGCTATTGCAACAGATCAAAAGATTATTTCATTTATGGGTGATTCCACATTTTTCCATTCAGGAATTCCACCTATTATTGACGCTGTTCATCATAATCATAATGTAGTAATAACGGTTCTTGATAACAGAACAACTGCAATGACTGGTCATCAACCTCATCCAGGAAATGATTTTGATGGTATGGGTCGTCCTGCAACAAAAATACTTGTTGAAGATGTTGTTAAAGGATGTGGTGTAAAGCACATAGAGATTGTTGACCCAAATAAATTTAAGGAGACAACTGAAGCATTTAAACGCGCTCTTGAATTTAAGGGACCAGCAGTTGTTGTTAGTAAATCCCCTTGCATTCTATTAGAAAATAGAGATAAGAAAAAGAGAGGTGAAAAAATCTATGTTTATGAAATCGATCAAGAAAAATGTAAAAATTGTAAGATCTGTATCTCTAGATTTAACTGCCCCTCATTTTACTATGGGAAAGATGATACTATATTAATAGATTCGCAGCAATGTAATGGATGTGGGAATTGCGCTAGCATCTGTCCTTTCGAAGCCATTTCTCCAAAGGGGGTTAAGAAATGAAAGGAAAAATAAATATCATTTTAACAGGTGTTGGTGGTCAAGGTGTAATTACTGCGGCAAATATCCTTGGAAAAGCTGCTCTTAAAGAAAAAGTAAATGTTTTTGTCTCAGAAGTTCATGGTATGGCTCAACGTGGTGGATCTGTAAATTGTTCGGTTAGGATGGGAAATGTTTCAGGGTCTTTGGTTTCCTCAGGAACAGCTGATATTATACTTAGTACAGAACCAATTGAAGCATTACGCTATATTCATTATTCAAATAAGAACACCAAAATTATAACTGATATTAATCCTGTGATACCTTATACTGTATCAGTTGGAGCAGAAAAGTATCCTGAAATAGAGGTAGTTTTTAATGAACTAAACAAATATGGAGAATTATACAAGATAGATGCAGTAAAAATATCAAAAGATGCAGGAGCATTAATTACGAAAAATATTGTATTGTTAGGTGCCCTTGCAGCAACTGACGTTTTACCTTTCAAACCTGAAAATCTTTTAGAGACAATTCTTGAAAACATCCCTGCAAAATTTAAAGAGATGAACAAAAAGGCTTTTGAGGGCGGTTTTAAAGCTATTAAGTAGCAATAACATATATAAATTCTATTCAAGCTAAATCCACATGTAAATTGGCGTATTATTATGTTTTGCGTAGAATGCGGCAGGGAAGGTCAAATATTCAGAGATGGAACATGTCTTAGTTGCTATCTTAAAACTCATACTTTTACAAAGGGACCAGAAATTATCGATATGCCGATATGTCCTCATTGTGGTTCTTTTAAATATAAAAATACTTGGCTTTCTGAGCATTTTGGAGACATTCTGAGAAAGGTAGTCAAGAATAACTTTAAAATAAGTAGAGAGCTAGAAAATGTTGATATAAACACAGAATGTACAGAAACAAAGGAAGGTATGTCTTGTAAAATATTTATTTCCGGCATTATTGATAATGAAGGAATAACTGAGGAACATAAAATATCAGTCCGTCTTAGAAGGGATGTTTGCGATGTCTGCTCCAAACGCTTTGGAGGGTATCATGAGGCAATAGTACAAATAAGAGCAGATAATAGAAAACTTACAAATAATGAGCTTAAAAATATTGGTACATCTGTCGAATGTCTTATTGAAGATATACAAGCTAAAGGAAATAGGGCTCTTTTCATAACTGATGTTGTAGAGGAACATGGTGGGCTTGATTTTTATATAAGTA
>CAZHIY010000262.1:0-3343 GCA_964533085.1 uncultured Thermoplasmatales archaeon
ATATTCCAAAACTCCGAGAGCTTTTGGAGGAGATTCTACCCAGGAACACTTCTTTCGACGACTTTGAGGTTGAGCATGATTTTCCTCATATTGGCAAACGAACAATACTCTTGAATGCTCGACGGATCCCCCAGCCGCCAGCAAAACCGCGAATAATGCTTCTTGCTATTGAAGATATCACCGAGCGCAAGAGAAACGAAGAAAATCTAAAAGAAAAAATCGAGGAACTTGAGAGCTACAAGAAAGTAACCGTCGATCGAGAACTTAAAATGATTGAATTAAAAGAGCAGAAAAAACGAATTGTTCAGGATGCTCGTGAATACGCTGAAAGCATTGTGGATACGGTTCGAGAGCCTTTGATAGTGCTTGATGCCGACCTAAAAGTAGTCTCAGCCAATCGTACTTTCTACCGGACCTTTAAAACGAAACCCGAGGAGATTGAGGGGCAATTGATCTACAATATAAGTAATAAGCAATGGGATATTCCAAAGCTCCGAGAGCTTTTGGAGGAGATTCTACCCAGGAGCGCTTCTTTTGACGACTTTGAGGTTGAGCATGATTTTCCTCATATTGGCAAACGAACAATGATCCTGAACGCCCGCCAGATATACGGAGAGGCAAACAAGATCGAAATGATCTTGCTTGCCATCGAAGACATCACAGAACGCAAGCAAGCACAGGCTGAAGCAGAGGTCAAAAAACTGCTCCAACAGAAAGATGAGTTTATCGGTCTACTTGGACATGATCTAAAAACCCCATTGTCAATACTTATGAACATGTTACCGATGATCAAAGAAGACGAAGAAAAACCTGAGACAAAAGAAAACTGGGACATAGTGATGCGAAATATCGGCTACATTAAAAATCTTGTTTCTGAAACGTTGAAAATCGCAGAGCTAAACTCAACTAAAGTAACATTTGAAATGAACGATACAAACCTACTGGATTTAGTCAACAACACAATCAAAGACAACAAAATTATATTTGATAAAAACAACATTAAAATCGAAAACATGATTAATGAAAAAATTACTGTCAACGGAGATGAACTACGAATAAAAGAAGTCTTTTGTAATCTCATCATTAATGCTGTGAAATTTACACCAGAGAACGGCAGTATACTGGTTGATGCAAAGAAAGACAATGATTTTGTCACTATATCTGTCAAGGATACAGGTATTGGTTTGACCCAGGGACAAATCGAGCATATCTTCGATGAATTCTATAAAGCCGATGCAGCCAGACATGACCTGGAGGGCAGTTGCCCAGGTCTTTCGATTTGTAAACGTATTGTGGAAAAACATGGGGGTTGCATATGGGCCGAGAGCCCGGGACCAGGAAAAGGCACAACCGTATACTTTACTCTTAAATTAGGTAATAAAGAGATGAGATGAAAAAATGAAAAAAAAAATCATGATCATAGATGATAACCCCGATCTTATAATCATGGTGAAAAAAAGATTAGAACGGATGATTGATGGATATGAGGTTATTGGTGCAACCAATGCAAAAGAATGTTTTGAATTATTAATTCATGAGAAAATACCAGATCTTATTTTACTAGATATCATGATGCCCGAGGTCGACGGATGGAGTCTATTTGCACGATTGAAAGAAAAACCGGAATTAAGAGAGATTCCTATCGTTTTTCTCACCGCAAAGACAGATGCAATAAGCATTGGATTGGGAAAGAGAACTGCTCAAGACTATATCACAAAACCATTTGAAATAACAGAACTGAAAGAAAGAATCGAAAAAATCTTGAATCGATAAATATGTCTGACTTAATACACACTGAGGTTATTGAGCGCATACTGCAAGCATTCATCAGTGTGATCAGGCGGAGAACCTCTGAGAGCTATGCAGTTGTTACAATGCATACTGTCATCAAAGATCTTGAGCCAAAATATGATTTTTTAAAATATATAAATATAAAAGATATAAGTTATTCTGAAGGAATCAACGCCATCAGCATTATGCCTGATATCGATTCTGTTGAACCAGCAAAATTTTACAGAGCTATTGATGAGCTTATTAAAAGTTTAGTTATATACATGGAAAGAAATGCTGGTTTCTATTTTATAAAGGAATTTCAAGAATCTCTCGGTTATCTTGTTAACTTAGCACTCGAAGAGAGGGGTGTAGATTTACGTTTTATGCAGTTTGAATTTATTGAGGACAAAAAACAAAAAATAGTTGATCAGTCTAAAGCATTAGAACATGTTACAAGACATTAATCCATCTGGTCAATCGAACTTCTCCTGAAAAACAAACGATAATAACGGTGATTACTTTAATTAAAAAACTAGAAAAAAAATATGATTTTTTTAAATATATCGAAATGAATAATACATCAGATCCAGATAGTTTCTATGATATCAAAGTTCTACCTGAGATAAATAATGTACTTTCATCTGTTATGAGTACGGCAATTGAACAACTTATCGAAGAACTTGGAAGATCAAATGACCTAAAAACACACCTATCTTTTATTAGAGATTTTAAACTCACGCTTGAACCTGAAGATCTGATTCAAATTGAAAAAATAGGGGTAAAACTAGAAAGTGTAGAGAGTTTATTGTTATAACCAGAACATGAAGTATTGGTTAAAACCATGGAAGCACTTGTAGATATATTGGGTAGCAGGACCTCAGTAAGCGATGCGGTTATTAACATAGAGAATATAATAAATCAACTTAGGGAAAAACATGACGTTTTAAAATACATTAAGATAGATAAATCACGGTATTCGGAGGAGGCAGTTGCTATACAAATTATTTCTGATATAAACTCTGTCGACTCATACAAGATTGGCAAAGCAATTAGAGAAATCATTAGGGTGATACATATCAATTTGGGGGATAGAGGCGATGGTTTCATTGAAGAGTTTAAAAACAAACTTGGAAATGAATATCTCTCAGAAATAGAAAAAATGGGCGTAAACCTATATTTTCTTGAACTAAAATATACTTAATTAGAGCATACAAAGATATTATCAAGGTTGTTAGTGAAACGGAAAAAAATAAAGTAGAAATATCATAAGGAGAAGACAACAGCGATGCTGCTATACTGGCATCCTTGGCATTTGAGAAGAACAAAAGCCTCGCATCCGTAAAAATACATCTTGCAAAGGATGGCGTTGAGGCCTTGGAATACATATTTGGTTGTTTTGCGGATGAAGATATAGATGAAGACACCCCTCTTAAACGTCCCCCAAAATTGATACTTCTTGACCTTAAATTACCAAAGATAAATGGATTAGAGGTACTGAAAAGAATCAAATCACATCCAGAGGCAAAAAATATACCTATTGTTGTCTTAACAGCTTCTGAAAAGAAGACGG
>CAZHIY010000263.1:0-3342 GCA_964533085.1 uncultured Thermoplasmatales archaeon
GGACATGGGATGATTTTTTAATGTATCATTATGCGCTATAAATAAGGACATTACCGGAAAATGCGAACAGCTGGCAGTAATTATTTCTGAATTTATGCCGCCATATAACATTATAAAACCCCTTGCTGAAAAAATCCTTGAATGGGCAAATAAAAAGGGGGTTAAACTTGTTGTTGCATTGGAAGGCACACATGCTCTAGGGGAAGGAAAAAAGAAACCTATGGTATACGGAGTAGGAAGCAACAATGAAATGAAAAATTTTCTGAAGAAATATAAAATTTCTGAGACAAAGGAAGGTATGATTACTGGTGTAACCGGTGTTCTACTCTATGAAGCAGTTCTATTGAAACGTGATGTGATATGTATTCTTTCAGAAGCTCATTCAGCATTTCCTGATTCTAGAGCAGCAGGAAATCTGCTTAAAAAACTTGACATAATGCTACCTGAAATAAAAATAGATCCTAAACCATTATACAAGGAAGCTAAAAAAATTGAGGAACAAATAAAGAGATTTATGGAACAATCAAAACCAACAGCACCCACAATGCCACCAATTCCAACTCAGATGTACGGCTAATTTTGAGGAAACATTATGGATTCAGAGAAACAAATTCTTGAGAACGTCTATCTTTTAGCATATAGATATGAGGCTGAAAGAGGAAGCTGCGCACAATGCGTTCTTTCAGCACTTCATGAAACCCTAGATATCTCTGATCCTGCTACAATAAAGGCATCCGATGCACTTGCTGGTGGTTGCGCATTATCTGCTCAGGGGACATGTGGAGCACTCTCGGGAGGACTTCTTGCAATAGGTTCTGTTGTGGGTAGAACCTATGAAGATTTTTCAAAAGGCGAGAGAAGAAGGCGAGTCTTTCAATATGCAAAAAAGCTTTATGACAGATTTACAGAAGAGTATGGTTCACCATTATGCGAAGGTGTTCAAAAAAAGATCATGGGTAAA
This sequence comes from uncultured Thermoplasmatales archaeon, assembly GCA_964533085.1. Classification (GTDB taxonomy): domain Archaea; phylum Thermoplasmatota; class E2; order DHVEG-1; family DHVEG-1; genus SG8-52-3. Next base: position 962 of record CAZHIY010000263.1, read on the forward strand.
AGCTTTAATCTTCTAGATGCAAAGGAATATGCAGAATTTGAAAAGGCTGGTGCCCATATGGATAAATGCACAAATGTATCTGGAAACACAGCCAGATGGGCTGCAGAAATAATTCTAAAAATTAAAAGATAAAAAATTATTCAGTTGTAAGCCAGTGTATTGGTAGGTCAGGACTTTTCAGTCCAGTATCAGGGTTGTAGAAGTATTTATCATTAAAAAAGGCCCAGTATTCTTCCACTGGATATGGTCTTGTTTTAAAATAACTAAATGGAAAACCAATGCTATCTATAAGTTCATTTTCATCATCATCCCAGTATGGTCCAGATGTTGCTTCAAGTTCAAACCATTCTCCATTCTCATATATCTGTACCCATGCATGCCCACCAGTTTCTCCTTCAAACTCTACCTTCCCTGTTACTACTCTAACATTATCTTTTGAGGTTCCTATAATTTCAAGAAGTGAAACAAGTGTATATGAATGTGATTCACAATCACTAACCATGCTTCCGGGGATAGGATTGTCTGGATCAGTTGGTGTATTTGTAATAAATTCGGTTGGAAGAAGCCAGTGCTCAGGTTTTTTATGAAGTGTTAAATCTGAAACCCATATCCAATCTACAGCTGTTGAATATGCTTTTCTAGCAGTATTTATCTCATTGTTTGTTAGAAAGGATTGAACTACTGGACTGTTTGGAGTAACATATCTCTGATAATCAGAAACTTGTGTAAAATTTTCTTTCTTTAGTACCATATCTCGATGTTTGAGACGTTTTAACATCCTAAATTCCTTTATATCATCATCTACTTCCTTTCTCAAAACATCCAAACTTGGTTTAATATCATCAACTTCGTCTTCATTTGAAGAAGTATCTAAATATATTATGGCAGTATATATTATTCCTATAGCAGCAATTAGGATTACAATAGTGTAAATAAATAATTTTATTTTAGGTCTCACAAGCTGACAAAAGAAAAATCAATCTATTAAATTTATCTTTTTAATGAAAACATTTAAACCATTTCAAGAGATTTCTAATATTGGTGGATGGGTAATGAAAATAGATGTGACAAAGCTTGTTTCTAGTCTTGATTCAAGAGAAATAAATGTTCTTCTTAAATTATATTATTACGAGGAGGCAGTTGTTAAAAATACTAATGATTTTGAAGAAGAAATAATTAGTAGTTTAGCTGATAAAAACCTGATCTCTGTAAATATCAAATCAAATGAAAATATTCTAGGGCTAACAGATGATGGTCTCAGTGTCTGTGGGACTGTGATGCACAACAGAGTAAATGAGAACTCAAAACAGTTTCAAAAGGAAATTCAAAAGTTACCAGAAAGAGCTGTTGCATGTTTTGTTAAAAGGATTTTTTGGAAGGATGAGGCTGTCAAAGAAAATGGTTTTACCGATATAGTTACAGAACAGTATTTCCCAGATGAAAATTTATGGTATGAGAGAGTATTATTAAAAGATGAAAGAATAGGTATTGCACTTGAGCAATTCTATAATATTCTTGAAAATCTTGATTTTATTGAAAATAACAATGGACAGAGATGGTGCCTGCCGGAAGTTGAAAGTTTCCTTAAAAATGAGTATAATAAAATAATGGATCTAACCTGGGCTGAGGAGGACTCGTTGAAATATTACTTCTTTTTCTATGTATATGCTCAAGAACAGAAGAATTTGATAAATTTTTCAGGAACGGGTAAAAAATATCGATCGATGTTTTATGGTGATGATATAAATCCAAGAGATTATTTGTTTGCTTCTAATAATTCAAATCCAAGAATGCTACGTTCATCCCTTGGAATAAGCGAAAAACGAATAATAGGATTCTTGGAAGAAATGCAAGATAAAGGAATTGTTGGTGAAAGGTACTATCCATTTTCTTCGTCTTCATTTTTTAATGATGATGAGATGATATTTGTTATAAGGGATATTAATAGTTATATGGATTATATCAAAACCCAGTTTTTAACTCCAGTTGTTGATTCATTAATTAGTTAATCCATTTATTAATGTTATACAGTTGAATTTTTCATATTTAAATTTGTCTTTTTTGCTTTTTGGAATTATGACACGACAGGTTTATATACCGTTAGTGAGAGATTATATCATGTCAATTTATGACAATATGAAGGATGGTGGGAAAAAATATGGAAAAAATTATGGTTGCTGGAGCCGTTACATGTGCTATTACAGCATGTGCAGGTTTTTTAGTACCAAGTGGTTTATTGTAAATTTTTTATTTATTTTGTTCTTTTTCAAGAATCAAAAATAAAATGTAAATTTTTATTTTCTTTTTTTTATTTTATAATTTTAAACTCTGGCAGACAACGAAGTTTATGAAATTTTTCTACAATGAAAAATGATTGTTTC
>CAZHIY010000264.1:0-3319 GCA_964533085.1 uncultured Thermoplasmatales archaeon
GATATAAAATACAATCAGTTAAAATAAGTGAATGAGGAATAATAAATCGCTCTGATGATGAGTTACAAAGATCACGTTCATGCCATTGGATAGAATTTTCATATGTTGGAATAATAAATCCTCGGATAATCCTTGCAAGGCCACAGATTTGTTCACAAGTTATAGGATTTTTCTTATGAGGCATTGTTGAAGATCCAACCTGTTTTTTTGCTTCAAACGCCTCAGCTACCTCACCTATCTCATCTCTTTGCAGATTACGAATTTCTGTTGCATACTTTTCGATACTTGTTGATATATTGCATAAAACTCCTATTAATTCATTGTAACGATCACGACACACAATCTGAGTTGCAACATCTTCTATTCCTAGTCTAAGCTCTTTTAGCATTTCCTCTTGAAGCTTAAAAGCATTTTTACCAAGAGCCGCACCAGTTCCCACGGCACCAGAAAGTTTCCCAATTAAAAGACGACTTTTTGATTCAAAAAATCTTTCCATATGTCGCTCTATTTCCATTGCATATCCTGCCATCTTTAGACCGAAGGTGATAGGAATAGTATGTTGGCCATGGGTTCTACCAACCATTACTGTTTTTTTATGTTTCTTTGCAAGACTTAGAAGCGTGTTACGAAGATCCTTTAGACCTTTTCTGATATATTCTGTAGATTCAGCAATTTGAAGGGCATTTGCAGTGTCGACTATATCGTAACTTGTTGCCCCAAGATGAATAAATTTTCCTGCATCTCCCTCACAAACTTCAGCAAGTGCTCGTGTAACCGCCATTATATCATGTTTTGTTTCTTGCTCTATTTTTTTAACCCTTTCAACTTTAACAAATTTTGTAGAAGCCTTCTTTGTTATTTCATTAGCAGCACTTTTCGGAATATTTCCAACTGTAGCATGAGCACGAGAAAGAGCAGCTTCAACTTCTAATAAATACTCAAGTCGACGTTTCTCTCCAAATATTTTCGTTAACTCTTTTCTACCATAACGATAATCAAGAGGACATATTGGATCATCCATGATTTTCACAATCGGAGAATCCAGTTTTGCTTAATGTTTTTTTCTACATGGATTGATTTTATAAAGAAAAAGATGTTATTAGTTTGAAGATGTGAGGGAAGAATAATATGAATAATGAAGATTTTCCAAATCCATCAGGCTGGAGAGTAACTTTATCAATTGGAATGGGTATCGGCTGGTTAATTTTTGTAATTATTTGGCTTGCATTTTTTGCAGGGGATTATACAGTTTATAGAAATATCGCAATCATAGTAATATCAATTCTTGTAGTTTTCTTAGTACTTGGAGGATCATGGGCTTCATGGGGACTAAAAAATATGCCTAAAGAAGGAAAAGAAATGATGAAAACTGAAGGATTTAGAAGCAGGATAGTTGTATCAATTATAATTCCTTTTTTATTGATAATATTCTTGATATACTGGTTTTTTTTCCCAGCAGAAGATTTTGATGTCTATCAAAATATAGCAGTATTACTAGTATCATTACTAATAGTTGGGGGAATATTAGTTGGTATGTGGGTCCCATGGGGTATGAAACACAGTAAGGATTTTGAAAAATTCGATTGCAAAGATAACAAAGACTAAGATTTAATATTCTTTAAATTTATTTAGACAGTTCAACTTTCAAACTTTCTAGATTAATACCTTTATACTGTCTATTTGAAATTTCCTTATCTTCATCTATAATTTTGTAATTAAAACCAGCATTTGTAATAATATCAAGATACTCTTTCTTAAGTAAAGCTCCACCTACACATCCAGCAATCAGCTCCTCATTGTTTTTCTGTTCTTCAGATAATTGCTCTAGTAAAACAATATCTGAAACATACATCCTTCCATATTTTTTCAAAACTCTATATGCCTCTTTGAAAACATTCAATTTATCAGGTGCAAGATTGATCACACAATTACTAATAATAACATCAAACGATTCATTTTCAAAAGGTAAATTCTCAATATCACCTTTTCTAAACTCAACCTGTTTATATTGGTACTTATCAGCAAGTTCTATTGATTTATTAATCATCTCATCAGTAAAATCAATACCAATTACTTTACCTGAATTTCCAACTTTTTTTGCTGCAATAAATGCATCAAAGCCAGCACCAGAACCCAAATCCAAAACCACATCGCCTTTTTTTATATTTGAAAATGCAACAGGGTTGCCACATCCCAGACCAAGATTTGCGTCAGCAGCTAAAGAAATCTCATTATCAGTGTAACCTATAGAACGAGCAATATCAACTTCATTATGTAGTCCACAACAGCCACAGCCTTTTTTTTCTGCAACTTTACTATAGCTATTTTTTACAATCCTTTTAATATCCTTTTCTTTCATATTATCTATCTCACAATACAATCTATCATATCAACACAGCGTCGTGTTTCTTTTACATCATGAACTCTAACAATATCAGCACCATTCATAACTGCAGCACAGGCAGCTGCTAGACTGCCCTCTAACCGATCAGTAACAGTTAATTGTTGCTTTATACCACAAACATTTCCAATAAAGGTCTTTCTTGATGGCCCAACTAGAATTGGAAAACCAAGAGTTCTAAGTTCATTTAACCTACGTAATATCTCACAATTGTCCTCAATACCACGACCAGTTCTTTTACCAAACCCAAGCCCAGGGTCAATAATTATATTTTCTTTATTTATATCATGGAACATTGCATATTCAGCACGTTCTTTTAAGAAATCATGTATCTCCTTAACAACGTCATCATAATCCGGATTTTGTTGCATATTTCGGGGATTTCCCTTCATATGCATCAAACATATTGGAACGTCATATTTTGCCACAATATTTACTAATTTATTATCACCTTGCAGAGCAGTTATATCATTAACCATGCTAACTCCGAGGTCCAATGCTTTCATAGCAATATCTGATTTATAGGTATCTATAGATATTGGAATACTAATCCTATCAATAAGTTCTTCAATTACAGGAATAATACGCTTCATCTCTTCATCCTTTGATACTCTTTCTGCACCAGGTCTTGTCGATTCTCCACCAATATCGATTATATCTGCTCCTTCTTTTTCCATTTTAACTGCATGAGCAACTGCATTTTGAAATGTAAAATATTTACTACCATCAGAAAAAGAGTCCGGAGTAACATTTAAAATTCCCATAATATAGGTTTTTTTACCAAAATTAAGGAGTTGCTTTGACATATTTATTTTACATCCCTTAATATAATCTCTAGTTGTTTTGCGATATTTTTTAATCTTGAGTAGTGTCGATTAAGCTTTATACTAAGGTCTCTTAGTTGTTTAATAGTTCCAA
>CAZHIY010000265.1:0-3311 GCA_964533085.1 uncultured Thermoplasmatales archaeon
TTTATGACCAAGCTTTTCTCATGATAGCTTATACAGAAACATATCAAGCAACAAAAAAACCAATTTTTAAAAAAACAGCTCATGAAATTATTGAATATGTTTTAAGTTATATGACATCTGAAGAAGGTGGTTTTTATTCAGCTGAAGATGCAGATTCAGAAGGAAAAGAAGGGAAATTTTACACTTGGGATTATGAAAGCCTAAGGCACGTCCTAACATCAGAAGAATTTAAAATTGTAGAAAAAGTATACAATATTAAAAAAGATGGTAACTTTTCACCTGAAGCAGGAATAAATGAAAAACAAAATATTTTTTATCAGACAATGAGTATTGAAGATTATACCAAGTTTTATCATGTTGATAAAGAAGAATTTTTGGATAAACTTGAGAAAATCAGACTTAAGCTTTTTCAAACGCGTAAAAAAAGAATTCACCCTGAAAAAGATGATAAGATTCTTACCGACTGGAATGGGTTAATGATTGCAGCACTTGCAATAGCTGCACAAGTTTTTAATGAAAAATCTTATGTTGAAAAAGCAGAAAAGACTCTGAAATTTATTTTAAAAAATATGATGAAAAAAAGCGGAGAATTATTGCATAGATATAGAAAGGGGGAGGCAATAATACAAGCTTATGCAGATGACTATGCTTTTTTGATATTCGGTCTTATTGAACTTTATCAAGCAACATTTAATACTAACTATCTAAAGATTTCTTTAGATTTAAACAATTATCTTATAAACCATTTTTGGGATAAAAATAATGGGGGTTTATTTTTTACATCAGATAAAGGTGAGAAACTAATTTCCCGAACTAAAGAAGCATATGATGGGGCGATTCCTTCAGCAAACTCAATAACGATGTATAATCTAGTAAGACTTGCAAGAATAACTGGAAATACAGACTTGGAACAAAAAGCAAAACAAATAGGAATTACTTTTTATAATGAAATCAATAGAATTCCCAGTGGATATACTCAAATGATGGCAAGCTTGGATTTTTCAATTGGGCCCTCTTTTGAGATTGTAATTGTTGGAAATAAAGATAGATCTGATTCGCAAGAAATAATTCAAAACATTAATTCAATATACCAACCAAGTAAAGTCGTTATTTTAAAAGAACCGGATGCAAAGGATTTATTAATTGAAGGACTTGTTCCATTTATAAGAAATTATTCTCAGATAAAAAATAAAACAACAATATATGTTTGCAGAAATCAACAATGCCAACTGCCTACAATTAGTATTGAAAAAATGAAAGAGATGTTGGATTAATTTTTTTTAGTAAATAATTTATGTTTCCGGAAATGCCTCACCAGACCAGTCTGACCAACCAGGTCCATAAATAGGAACATAGGTACCAGTACTTGCTTCATAAAAAGTACCTGAAAAATCCGCGATTATTTCAAAAGTGACCGTGTCATAAAAGGGGTCAGGTACATCAAAATAAACAATCATATGAGGCTGTCCGATAATTATGTCGATATCTCTTCTCCAATAAAAAAATAATAACTTAGCAATCAACTTCTAAAATATCTAATATTCCTTTCCTCCTCATTACTCTTGTACCGGTTGTTTGTTTTTCCCATAATTTGTTGTTTATGACAACAAGATTATGTGCTATACAAGCCAGATTGAATTCTGCTTTCACTTTCTGTTTTCCCCTAAGAAGAAAAGAACGGAATTTTTTATTATGTTTGATATCTCCAATACTCCTCTCAACAGTCTGCTTTCGTAAATCATAGACAGCTTTCCCTTCTTTTGTACATAGTTTTTTCCTGATTCGATTGAAAAGCTTATCTTGCGGAAGAGCATGAATCGCTCTAAACTTACTGTTTTTACAGCATTCTTTTTGATAAGGACAACTGGGACAATCACTCCCTTTATAAATCGTCATATATACTCTTCGTTTTTTGTTGAAAGATGTACCAACATTTTTCAGGATTTCCCCTTCTGGGCAAATATACCTGTCTGTTGCTTCATCATATCTGAAGTTTGCTTTGACAAATCTCTTTGTTTTTCCTCCTTCTTTCATATTCTTACCTGGAATATAAAGATCAAACCCCCTCCCATCTAGATTCTCCATCTCAACACCATTCTCGTAACCATTATCTACAATAATCTTTGTTTTTTTAGGCAATGTACCAAACTCTTGCTCAACGTGATTAACGTTACGTACGAGCTGATTACGGTCATCACACTCTTGAACAACATCATTTGAAATTATCAAACCATTCTTCTCTACAAGAAGTTGAGCATTATAGCTCAACTCTTTCCCTCCTTTCTTATTCAACATGAAATGCGCATCAGAATCAGTTAAACTAAACTTTTTCAATCCTTTATCATGCATCATTTGTTGTAAACTATTGAATGCTTGTTTAATTTGCTTAACATGCTCTTTCTTGCCTTCCTTTATTGATTTATTAATTTCATTGACGATTTTACGTACAATGGGTTTCCTTCTCTCCGAACCAGTGAACTCCTCAGGGAGTTCATGTATGCCCCTTTCACCATATATCTTATCTTCTTCGTCATCTACTTTAATACCCTCTTCAATGATTTTATCAATATACTTGTCAAGTTTTCTGAGTGTCTCCCTATCGAGTATTCGTTGGTTGTTGGCATTAGCCTTGACTGTTGTGCCATCAATCATTAGATGGCTTAAATCAATTAAACCATGTTCCAAGGCAAACATATTTACCTCTCTGAATACATTTTTTATGAGTCTCCTGTTATCTTTTCTGAAGTCACTTATAGCTCTAAAATCAGGATTTGTTTTCTCAGCTAGATAAATGTAAACAACGTTTTCTTGAGCATTCTTTGCTATTCTACGGGAACTTCTTGTGCCATCAACGTTAGCCATGAGTAAGAGTTTGATGTTGATCCTTGGATGATATGCAGGATGACCAGCACCTGCATATTTCTTATCAAACTCTGAGTAATCTAACTGTTCAGCTATCTGTTCGATCAAATAACATACATGATCCTCTGAAAATAAGTCAGTGATATTCAGCGGCAGAAGATAGTTCTGGTTTTTAAACGATGTAATATACGCCAAAAAATCACCTCTTCTTCATTTTATTCTTAGGTTCAACAGGACCAAGATAATGCTTCCTATGCTTCACTTTGCCATTTTCATCTCTAAAATTTGTAACTTCATAACGATATTTCCTTCCTTTTATAGTATAACTCTCTATATGTGACATATAAAAAGTTAAGGGCTACAGACATATAAATGTTACTTTTTCTCAGAGCCATAAACTAAGAATTATCGGACAGTCTCACTTGTTTTTTTACTTCCAAAAATGTTAA
>CAZHIY010000266.1:0-3307 GCA_964533085.1 uncultured Thermoplasmatales archaeon
CCTTCCTGATGGTGCGTCAATTTCGCCAAGGCACCCATGAGTTGACTTTGGAGTTTCCCGGAGGCGTGGTCGACCCCGGAGAAAGCCCCGAAACGACAGCGTCACGGGAGCTGCTTGAAGAAACCCTTCCTAAGCTTGATATGATTGAAGCTCATAGACTGAAACAGAGAACTCTTTATGATATAGAAATGCTTGAAGAAACAGGTTTTTGCAAAGGAATTGAGAATTATTCCCGGCATTTCGATGGTAGAAAACCTGGTGAAAAACCATATTGTTTTCTTGATTATTTTCCTAAAGATTTCTTAATGTTTATAGATGAAAGCCATAGAACTATACCACAGATTCATGGTATGAATCATGGTGATCATTCTAGAAAAAAGGCTCTTATTGATTATGGTTTTAGACTTCCTAGTGCCTTTGATAATCGACCTCTTACCTATGATGAATTTTCGGGTTATATGAAAAATGTAGTATTTGTTTCTGCAACCCCTGGTGATTATGAGCTTGGGATTTCCTCGTCCATTGTCGAACAGATTATTCGACCTACGGGTCTTGTTGATCCCCCCATTGAAATTAGAAAAATAAAAGGACAAATCGATGATTTGATCTCTGAAATTAATTCTACAGTTGCACGTGGTGATAGGGTCCTTGTAACAACTCTTACTAAAAGACTTGCAGAAGAGCTCTCTGAATATTTAGCTGAAAAGGATATAAAAACTAGATATCTTCATGCAGAGATTGATACCCTTGAGAGATCTGAAATCATAAGACAGCTTCGTCTAAGAAGATTTGACGTTTTGGTTGGTATAAATCTACTTAGGGAGGGGCTTGACATTCCAGAGGTCGGTTTCATTGGAATCCTTGATGCGGATAAAGAAGGATTTCTGCGAGACCATAGAAGCCTTATTCAGATAATCGGAAGGGCTGCTAGAAATGTAAATTCAAAAGTTGTGCTATATGCAGATAATATGACCGATTCTATAAAAAGAGCAATTGATGAGACAACTAGAAGAAGAAATATGCAGATTGAGTTTAATAAAAAACATTCGATTACTCCAACAACAATAATCAAACCAATTAAGGAAAAGGTAATTGAAGTAAAAGATGTAAAACATATTCCTAAAAAAGATATTCCAGATATGATAGTTGATCTGGAAATTGAGATGAGAAAAGCAGCAGATGAACTAGATTTTGAAAAAGCAATCTATCTTAGGGATAGGATTAATAGGTTGAAACAAACAATTAGGATTTAAAAATAAATTATGAAATAATATCAATAAAATTTATTAATTGGTATTATACTATAAAATTATAATTATGAGGTAAGTACAATGAGGAAAAATGCAATAATATGTTTACTTGTTTTTATGTTAGTGATTCCCAGTTTCATTGCAACTGCTAATAATATTGAGACTATTAGACCAACCAGTAATCAGAGTGATGACGTTCCTATCTGGAATGTCGGTAATAGTTGGACGTTTTCAATAAGTGAATTTTCTGTTGATTACACATATGGGGATTTGAGCATTGTTATGAACGGAAAAATAGATGATTTCAAATGGACAGTTTCTGACACGAGTGGTTCTAATTACATTGTTGATGTCGAAGGAAAAGTAACTGCAACTTTTGCTGGTGCCTTTCCATTAGGTGAAAATGTAATAAATGTAGAAGGTGATATTAAACCTAATCTAAATAAAATAACAGGAAAAATTATTTTTACAAAAACTCACTTAGAGATTGTGGATTTTAATGCTGAGATAAAAGGAATAGCAAATGTAAAAATTCTACCTTTATCATTTAAGCTTCCTTTACCAATTAAAATTATTGCTAATGCAGATCTAAGTACAGTTTTTCCATTGTTTAATTTTCCACTACATTTACTAAAATTCTGGAATATGCCTGAAATGGATATAGATTTGCATACAGCTTTTGGAGGAATATTAGGTCTTATACAGATACCAATATCATTTTATACACATTATTCCTGGACCCCTCTTGCATTTTCAATTCTTGTTCAAGAAAGTATCACTGTACCTGCAGGAACCTATGATGCATGGAGAATCCAATCAATAATCGGTGATTTCTTTGAATATTATTATGCACCAGCAGTTGGTAATCTAATCAAAATCGATGTCAATATGCCACGTGGTGGGATACAGGGAGAACTAATAGATACAAACTATGCATAATAAAACGTTAAGTAAACTAATATGCTTCATTTTAATATTAAGCGTTAGTTATTGCTTTTCTGGAACAGTAATCTCATTTGATTATTTAGATAGCCAAACTACAATTGATAGCGAATATCTGCATAACCAATTTATTTTAGAAGAGCTCTTTGGTAAAGGAAAAACATGTTATGGGTATAAAGTCTATCCCAATCCTGATCTTATTGTCTCTTTTAATATCAATAATCCAGAAACTCTCAATACAATTGGCCCATCTATTACATCTGACAAGATAGCTGGTGGTACCTGGGTTGATGGTGTATGGTGGTGTTGTGAATATTCAGCAGTCGGTAATTCGAAAATATGGACAATAGATCATATAACTGGTGATATGACACTTATTGGAGAATCTGGTGTGGGACTGAATGGATTGGCTTATGGAGATACAACGAGTATAATGTATGCATGTAGTTCTACTCATCTTTTTTCTATTGATATGGATAATGGTGGTGCAACAATGATAGGTTCTTTTGGTATAAGTGGTTGTGTTATGGTTGGTATTGCATGCGATGGATATGGAAATATGTATGGTGAAGACCTTCATACTGATAGTCTCTATTCAATAGATTCAAAAACAGGTGGTGCAACTCTCATTGGCCCATTTGGTCTTGATCTCAACTATGGACAAGATATAGCTTTTGATAAAGAAAGTGGCATATGTTATTTATCAGCATTTACTGTTCATGAAGGTAATGAAGGTGCATTATATACTTGCAATCTTACCACTGGAGCAACAATAAAAATAGGTAATTTTGGATCGGTACCTACCCAGATAACTGGATTTGTCATTCCATACTATCTAAATAATCCGCCATCCGCTCCAACAATAGATGGCCCTATTAATGGAAAAGTAGGAGAAACTTATTACTATACTTTTATGAGTATAGATCCAGACGGAGATGATGTTTGGTATAATTTATGTTGGGGTGATAAAGAAATTATATACATTTATGGACCATACCCTTCTGGTGAACAGTTAACGTTACCATATAATTGGTCAGAAATTGGAACCTATGTTATAACATGTTGGGCAAGGGATTCTTATGACAATACAAGTGAAATTTCAACATTTGAAGTCA
>CAZHIY010000267.1:0-3303 GCA_964533085.1 uncultured Thermoplasmatales archaeon
CTTCGATGAGAAGATAGCTAATAATTATGAGATACGAAAACGTGTATATAACGAGATGTTCAAACGTGCAGAGGAGACTTTGCAAAAAGAAATAGGCGTAATTTTAGATGCAACTTTCGTAACTCAAGAACTCCGGAGAAGAGCTGCTGGTATTGCTGCAGCACAGAACAAAATCTTCGTGATTCTACAGACCAATTGTTCCAAAGATGCGTGTATCAATAGAATATTGAAAAGAACTAAAGAAAACTACGAATCAAATGCCCTAACAGAACAAGCTTATCTCAACAACTTGAAGAAATTTGAAAACGTAGATTTGGACGATTTAAAAGGTCTATTTCCAGAGCTCCTTATTATACATATAACTGTGGATACTGAATTTGATACACCTGAGTATTGGAATATAATTGGGATGGAAAAAAGATAGGGTTGTGGATTGGTGCATTAAGAGAAATTTAAAAAAAAGTAAGTGAGGATTAAATTTTGAAAATATCTGGATATTTAATTGACTTAGAAAATGTTGTTAAAAATATAGATATAAATAATTACAAAAAAGTTTTATTACAGGTTCCAGATGGATTAAAAACTCATTTTTCTAAATTTGTTGATTTTATTGAAGAAAAAACAAAAGCAAAAGTTATAATTTCTGCAGATCCTTGTTTTGGAGCATGTGATATTCCTTCTTACGATTTAAAAAAGTTTGATATTGATTTAATTATTCAAATAGGTCATACTTCTATACCTGATATTAAAGATACACTAATCCAAACTATATTTGTCAATGCCGAATCTGATTTAGGTATTTCAAAGGTAATAGATAAGGCAATTCCAAAAATCAAGGGACGGAAAGTTGGATTGGTCTCAACTGGGCAACATATCCATATGCTCGATAGAGTGAAAAGGATACTTAGTGATAATAAATTTGAACCAATTATTGGAAAAGGAGATAATCGTATTGAATTAAATGGTCAAATTCTTGGATGTAATTTTTCAGCTGCAAAATCAATTGCAGATGAGGTAGATACCTTTTTATTTATTGGTAGTGGAAATTTTCATCCATTGGGTTTGACTCTTATTACTAAAAAACAAGTGATAGCTTGTGACCCATATACAAATGAGGTAAGAGAAAAAGAATTTGCAGATTTGAAAGATATGATACTCAGACAGCGTTATGGTGCCATAGCTCGTTCTAAAGATGCAAAGGTCTTTGGAATTATTATTGGTACAAAAATTGGTCAACAGCAAATTAACCTTGCAAATAAAATCAAAGAAGAACTTGAATTAAAACAAAAAAAATCATATATTTTTACATTAAATCATTTTTCTCCGATTTATTTAGAGAGTTTTAAAAAAATTGATTGTTTTGTTTCTACAGCTTGTCCTAGAATTGCAATTGATGATTACATGTGGTATAAAGTTCCGATTATTACACCTATTGAACTTGAAATATTATTAGGAATTAAAAAATGGGAAGATTATAGATTTGATGAAATTTTATCTTAGACATATCTAGTTTTTTCTATTATTGTTTATTGAATAAAAAATTAGAAATTTGGACAATTATAGTCCAAATAATTCTTTTAGTAATGGAAATTTATTCAGAATTCTTTCATAAAACCAAAAGAGCAATGGGTGAAAAGTATTTCTTGCTCTTGGAATTATTACTTCAAATGTGCTTTGACTACTAGATGATTCTTTTATGTCTACAGCTGTGGCAGTTATAATATATGTTCCATCTTCTGCATATGTATGACAAACTTCTACTGGTGTACAAGATTGATAATAATCGGTTTCTATGTCATTTCCATCTCCCCAGTCAATCATATATTTAATATCATTATTGTCGGGATCATCTGAATGGAAAGTCCAGCATAACTCTTTTCCAGCAGATCCTCTTGATGGTCCATCGATCTCTGGTGAAGTGGGTGGTTGATTTGGTTCTTTTTCAGTTGTAAATTGCCATATTGGACCAGTTGTTGTTGCACCTGAACTATCCTCTGAGACAATCTTCCAAAAATAGGTTGTGTCAATTTCCAGTGTACCAGGAGGATCATATGCATTTTGAAGCAGTCCTTCAGCAACAAGAGGAGGAGAACTTTCTGTACCAAAATATACATCATAATATACTTTATCTCCTTGATTTGGGTCACCACCTGTCCATTTCATGAATACTTCAATTGGAACATCTGTTGATCCGTCTGGGGGATCTGGATTACTTGGTGTATTTGGGGGAAGGTTTTCTTCAGTTATAAAATACCATGTTGACCCAATAGTTGAATAGCCATATACGTCCCATGCTATAATCTTCCAGTCATAGCGTGTTTCAAATTCAAGATTGTCTTCAGGACAAAAAGATTTACTACTTTGGTTGCTTGAGACTAATTCTAAATCCTCTCCGTTTTTTCCAAAATAAACATCATAGGTTACTTCGTCACCATCTGGATCTTCACATGTCCAGCTTATACAAGTATTTATTGGAACATCAGTTTCGCCATTTGCTGGATTTGGATTGCTTGGTGAATTAGGAGCATCATTGTCTCTTGTTGTGAAATCCCAGATAGGTCCAGTTTTTGTAGCCCCTTGTGCATCCTTAGCAACAATCTTCCAATAATACGTGGTATCCAAATCCAAAGGACCTGGATCATAAGATCTCCCTACAACACCAGATACTGCAAGTGGGGGATTAGAACTATCACCAAAATAGATGTCATATGATAAGACGTCATTATCAGGATCTGTACATTTCCAACTAAGATCAGCATCTGTATCAACATCAGTCTCACTATCTTCAGGGTCAGGATTGCTTGGTGTATTTGGTGGATCATTATCACCTACTCTGTATCCTGTCACATCATCAACATAATCGTCGTCATCATCAAAAACTGCTCCTATGATCATAATATTTCCATAGGTTATACTACTAAAATCATCCCCATATCCATTATCATAATCATGTCCATCCCATGTAATAGAATCTGACCAGGTACCTCCGGCTGAAACCGATATATCCTCATTAAATGCATAGTCTAAAAATGGAAATTTATAAGGTATGCCATCATTATTAAGCCAACCCATGGAAGTAACAAGTTCAGTTACATATACACGAAGATGACCAGAATAGGAGCTTTCTTCATTGTTATCAACATATACTTCAATATACATTTCTGCATTTCCATTCCAAGTAACATCAAGGTCAATATCAACATCAGCAACTTCTCTTTCAGCGCAATCTTCAATACTTAAATTATATGCAGCCTGTGCAGATTCGACACTACCTGCTCCAACATTCTGTTTGTAACCACCGTC
>CAZHIY010000268.1:0-3289 GCA_964533085.1 uncultured Thermoplasmatales archaeon
GCCCTGCGTTTCACTTAGGTCCACGCAGTATTCCCAGCCGCAGTTAGAATAAAAAAGAAAATTAGCTAATATAATTTATTTTAGCTTGTATTTATCCATTTTTTTATTTGCAATTTTGCTTGTTATAATATAATAAATATAAACTAAAACAAGCTCTATTGCAAAAAAAATTAAGAACCAAACAAAAGTAGAACCAATCCTTAATAGATTATTTGTATTTGTTATATCTAAACTAAAGGTAATTACAATAGAACCTAAGAATGGTATGAACATACCAATAATTACTATTATTAGTATTTGTACCAAATCCCTGTTTTTTCCCATAATATATCCGCGATGAATAATTGATTTTTAAAAGTTACTTAATCATTTAAGAATTCAGTTTGTGACCAACAATTGCATTTTGACCAATAGAGATACCACCATCACCGTTAGGAACCCTATTATGAACAGTTAATTTCAATCCTGCTTTTTTAACTTGTTTTTCTATCATCTCTACAATAGGAATATTATAAGATACCCCGCCAGTTAATCCAATGTTTTTAATATCTAAATTATTTGTATTATGAATAGCTGTATCTGTAAGGTCATCAAGAATAGTTTTAACAAATGAATAAACATAATCCGCTTTTTCTCTTTCAGTTAGAGGTTCATTTATCATCTCATCAAGTTGTCTAAATAGATCAATAGTACCAACAACACCATTTTTCACTTCACTTTTGAATGAATATTTAGATTCACCAACAGAAAGATACTTCTCAAGCTTCATAGCAGGTTCACCATCATAAGTTCTCTTTGTACATATATTTAGATAACAAGAAAGAGTATCAAGAACGCGTCCTAGACTGCAGGATTGTGGTGATTTATCCATTAATTTACTAAGTATTGCTGCCTCATTTCCTGAAAAGAATTTTTCAATACCAAATTTCTTAAAAACAGCAAAAACAAGTCTTCTTGGGTCACGAGTTGCCTGGTCACCACCAAGAAGAGGGATATATTCAAGATGACCAACACGATCAAATTCTTCAAAATTTGAAACAAGGATTTCACCCCCCCAATAAGTTCCATCACTGCCATATCCGAGACCATCTAATGTTAAAACAACACTTTCATCAATATTTCTATCAACTAAAAGTGAAACAGCATGAGCAAAGTGATGCTGCACTTCAAATAAAGGAACTGAGAATTCCTCAGAAAACTTCTTAGCTACCTTTCTTGAATCATAACCTGGGTGAAGATCTTGAACAACAGCATCAATCTTAGGTTTATTCATTATAAGTTTTATAATATAATTTAGACTATCTTCTAAAAATTCAAGGGTTGAATAGTATTTTGAATTGCCAATATATTGAGTTGCATAAACATTTTTATTATGAGAAACTGCACCAGTAATGTTTTCACCAGCACCGACGCTTAAAATTCGTTTATCATATGAAACAGAAATAGGCTCAGGAACATAACCTCTTGATCTTCTAATAAAAAAGGTATTACCTTTCCACAACCTAACGACAGAATCATCGACTCTATTTGGTATGCTTCTATTATGTAAAAGATAAATATCTGCATCGATAGAAAATGCTTCCTCATCCGTAGTAATCATTGCCTCTCCAGGAATATTTGAAGAGGTCATAACAAGAGCATCGGATTTTAAATGGGAAAATAGAAGATGGTGCAAACCAGTATAGGGTAAATATAATCCAATTGTGTTTAATCCAGGAGATACTTCTTCACCACTAATCTTATTTACAAGAACAATAGGTCTACTTTTAGAAAGTAATAATTTTTTCTCATCTTCAGTTATATCAGCATATTTTTTTGCAGTTTCAAGGTTTCTAACCATTAAAGCAAATGCTTTTTGTGGACGGCCATACCACTCTCTAAACCGATTAATCTGACCAAGATCACAGCATAGATGCATTCCACCCCATGATTTTATTACACCAATTTTTCCGGTATCCATCTGATTTGCAAAACGCTTTATTGCATGTTTTTCTCCAAGATTCTTCTTGTTCTTGTCATATAAATTATATTTAGGACCGCATTTTGGACAAGAAATCGTCTGAGCATGATAACGGCGATTTAAGGGATTTTTATATTCTTGTTCACATTCTTTGCATAACTTAAATTTATCCATACTTGTTCTTTTTCTATCATATGGAACATCTTTTACCAGACTGTAGCGAGCGCCACAAACAGTACAGTTCGTAAAAGGGAAATGATAACGCTTATCTTTTTTATCAAAAAGCTCTTTCAAACAATCATTACAGATTCCAACATCGATAGGGATTAGTGATTGTCTTTCTCCTTTTTTACTATGTAGAATTTTAAAATCGTCAAATTTTCTATCATCTTTCTTTTCAATAATTTCGGTTATTTTTGCAATCGACGGTAAAGAATCCTTTACTTGCCTGATAAACTCATCTTTTTTTTTATCAATTACTACTTCTACTTCTGAGCCCTTGTTTAAAACGTAACCTTTGAGACTTAATTTTTTTGCAATCCGAAAAATAGTTGGTCTAAAACCTACCCCTTGTACTACACCTTTAAAGATAAGTTTCATCAAATCTAACCTATTCGACAATTAAATCCTTAGAATAAGGATCTGCATCAGCAAGCAAAAACTCTTCACCCATGGTCAAACAATTTGTTGGACAAATATCATTACATTGACTGCAAAAACAACACCTTGCAAGATATATCTTTATCTTTTTCTCTTTTGGTTTAAATTCAATTGCTTCGCAAGGACAGTACTTAATACAAAGTTCACATCCAATACATTTCTCTTTGTCAAATTGTATTTTTCCACGGAAGCCTTTAGGTGTTTCAACTGGTGGAATAATCTCAGCTTTTCCTTCAGCTACAGCTGCTAAAAATTGAGTTGTATTTGAAGGTGCATATTTGGCAGGAAACTTGTTTGTCCATGGTTTTTTAAACATCTGAACAAAAACTGATGGCAGCATAGAAAATCTCATTTCAAAAGCCTCCTTGTCTTTTCAACACTTAATTTATGTAATTGTTCATTAGTCAGTTCATATTTACTATTATTACTCACTATTGCAACCCTATTTGTACATGACATACAAGGGTCAGTTGATGCAGCAACAATAGGAATATCTGCGATTTGTTCACCTTTTAACATTGGGATCCAAGGAAGTATATTGTTATATGTAGGTGCACGGACCTTCCATGTGTAAGGATTTTCAGATTGCCCATTAAATTTAACATAATGGATAACCTCGCCACGTGGTGCCTCATGTCTACCAACTCCTTCCCCATTTACTTTTTTTAG
>CAZHIY010000269.1:0-3236 GCA_964533085.1 uncultured Thermoplasmatales archaeon
AGTCTATCCTTAATAACCATTGATGCTCCATGGCCAATTAGACAATCTCTCTCCATTTCTCCAAACCTTAGTCCTCCTTCTCTAGCCCTACCTTCTGTCGGTTGTCTTGTTAATATTTGTACAGGACCTCTAGATCGAGCATGAATTTTTCCTGCTACCATATGGTGAAGTTTCTGATAGTAAATACATCCAACAAAAATATCGACTTCAAGAGGTTTACCTGATTCTCCATTGTACAGCAATTCTTTACCATTATGTTTAAATCCATTTTCCACTAAAGCTTTTCTTAAAAATTCCTCAGACTCTCCACTAAAAGCAGTACCGTCAACAATTCTACCATTTAAAGCGCCAACTTTTCCACCTATCATTTCAAGGACATGCCCAACGGTCATTCTACTTGGGATTGCATGTGGATTAATTATTAGGTCCGGAGAAATTCCCTGCTCATTAAATAGCATATCTTCTTGAGATACCAAAAGTCCAATAACTCCTTTCTGTCCATGTTTTGATGCAAATTTGTCACCATATTCAGGAATTCGTTCTTCACGAACTGTAATCTTTACCATTCTTGAACCATTAACAGATTCAGAAAGCATTACTTTATCGACAGTTCCTCCCTCACCATGTTGAACTGTAACAGATGTTTCTCTTCTTTTCTGAGGTGTAAGAAAATCTGTTGGCTCTTCTAGAAATCTGGGTGGCGAGGTTTTTCCTATTAGAACATCTGAGCTTTTTACATTACATTCTGGTGAAATAAGCCCATCTTCACCAAGATTTACATATGCTTCCTCACTTCTGACACCCCTACAGTCAGGATCGGGAACTTCAAAGTGGTCTTCTTGTCCGCCAGGATATCTTTTTTCTTCACTGCTATATGTTCTAAAAAAACTACTACGTCCCATACCTCTTTCTATGCTCGCCTTGTTCATCACCAATGCATCTTCCATATTATAACCCTTATATGATGCAACAGCTACTACTAGATTCTGACCGGCAGGCCTTTCTGCAAATTTAATGTATTTAACAGGATGAGTTTGAACAACTTGTGCTTGAGGATAGTGTAACAGATGTCCTCTGGTATCTGGTCTTATTCGATAGTTTGCTGCTCCAAAACCTAAGGATTGTTTACCCATTCCTGCTCCCATTGTAATTCTTGGAGAAGAATTATGTTCAGGGTAAGGAACAAGAGATGCCCCTATTCCTAGTATGCATATTGGATCCATTTCCATATGTGTATAATCTGATGTAATATCTTCTTCTTTTAGTGCAATTAATGTGTTTTCTTCTTCCTCAGCATCAATGTATTCTACGATTCCTTCATTAGTTAGATCTACCCATCTCTTTCTACCGGTTAAGAGATCACTTATGTATTTCTTTGTCAATAATAATTTACCATTTTCAACAATTACAAGTGGTCTTCTTAGTCTACCACAATCACAATTTACAATTAAGTCATTTGCTTCTTCGTAATAAGCAACATTTACCTCATTATTTAGCAGTCCTTTTCTACGTCTCTCTCTTAGTTTTTGAGCTAATTCTTTACCATTGGGATGCATCCCAATAAGATCTCCATTGAGATATACTCTAGCTCCAGTTGATTTTTTAGTAATATCTCTTATTCCCAAATCCTTAAGTATATTTTCAACTTCTTTTTCTGAGAATCCTTCAGATATTTCGACAGTTAAGGCAAGATTTTTTACAAGACCACAGTTGGGTCCTTCAGGAGTTTCATTTGGGCAAAGCCTGCCCCATTGTGTAGAATGTAAATCACGGGCTTCAAAATGAGGTTGCGATCTTGTTAGAGGAGAAGTTACTCTTCTTAGGTGACTGAGAACTGCTAAATTACTTGTTCTATCAAGAAGTTGAGATATTCCTGCTCTACCTCCTACCCAATTCCCTGTAGCTAAAGCATGATGTATACGTTGACTCAGAACATCTGATCTAAGTGATGAACTAATTTTTATTTCCTTTCCTTTTGCATGGATCCTTTCAATTTGATATTTTAGATCCTTACAGAGAGCTGTAAAAGCAACACGGAACAAATCCTCCATAAGGTCTCCGGCAAGTTTCAATCTTTTATTTGCATAATGGTCCTTATCATCCTCTTCTCTTTTCCCAAGAGCAAGCTCTAATACCGCCATTCCCATACGTGCCATGAAAATTGCTTTTGTAAGACGATCAGCAGACTCGTTACCAAGGTGAGGTAAAAGATTCTTATCCATCAATGTCTCGACTCTTTTAACTCGATATTCCTTTGCTTGACCTCCGGCAAATTTTTTTCCAAGATAAGCAATTGCTTCTTCCTTAGTTGTTATGCCATACTCATTAGCACATTCCTCAATATTTGCGAGAACATAAGGTTCCATCTTTGGATCTACACTTATTACATCAACGATTTCTTCATCATCTTCCATTCCAAGTGCTCTTAAGAGTATCATTAAAGGAATCTGACCATAAGTAGTTGGAAGAGACACCATAAGCATGCCATCATTTTTCTTTTCAACAACCGTTAAAGCACGATACCCTTCCTTCTGAGAAAATACTTTGGCAACCTCTATATCTCTACCATATCTGCTTGATCTTTCAACAAGAACTCTATTCGGTGCAAGGTCTTCAACTGTAATAAGTACTCTTTCAGTACCATTACTGATGAAATATCCGCCTGGATCTAAAAAATCTTCTTGCATCTTCTGAAGTTCTTTTTTATTTTCTTCATCTGATAGCTCATGACCTTTTTTCTCTTCAATACTATGCCTTGCAAGATTACAAGCTTTTGATTTAATCATAATTGGAAGCTCACCGATTCTTACTTCCTCTGGATCATACTCAACATCATCTTTTACAGGTATAAATTCTAGAGATATTGGCGCTTCATAGGTTAAATCTCTCAAGCGCGCTTCCATTGGAGTTAATCTTCTAACTGTACCATCTGCTTCTTTTACTTCTGGTTTACCAACAGTAATTTTACCAAATTTTATTTTATAATTCTCTATTTCTGGATAGATATAACCTCTTTCCATTTCTTCTTCTTGACCAATTATTGTACTATCAACAATACTTTGTAACCTGCGCTCAAGAAAATCATTATATGATGCAATCTGGTGGTTAACTATACTACGCTCTCTATAAAAAGAATCGATAAGTTCTCTCATTTTTACACCTATTATTCGTTACTTTCTACTACAAGTCTGTATGCTACTGCTTCTTTTGCAGTATGGCTCTTTCTTATAATTTTT
>CAZHIY010000270.1:0-3217 GCA_964533085.1 uncultured Thermoplasmatales archaeon
TATAGAATTCTTTGTGACCACGAGCCATACCTTTTGCCAGCATTTTTCCAAAAAAACCTGTGGGTTTTGCAAATTGTGACATATTGTTATTTCACAATAGATTATAATCTATTAAATACTTTCAATTTTTTTTAATAAATCATCTAACAGAAGAAAATCCTATTTTTTTTCAGTATAAGTGTATTCAAATCTGGTCCCCTGCATTTATTTATAAAAAATCACTTTTTCTAATATATTATATAATAAAACATTAAATGAATAAACCAAATAATCTTAAATAACCTTGGTTTGATAAACCAAATATTTATATATGATTTAGCATTTACTTCCAACATGGATAGAGAAAAAATAAAACAAATAATCATAGAACAAAATCAAATTAAAATCAAAGAAAATACAATACCAAGGGATTTAATTTCAAAAATAAGTAAATTTCAAAGGGAGAAATTTATTATAATCATTTCTGGTATTAGAAGATCCGGAAAATCAACATTGTTACATCAAATGAAATCAGATTATCTTGATGATAGTTACTATGTAAATTTTGATGATGATCGTTTTGTTCAATTTACAGTAGATGATTTTCAGACTCTCTATGAGATATTAGTTGAACTATTCGGTAATAAACAAATTTTCATTTTTGATGAAATACAAAACATTAAAGGTTGGGAACGATTCGTAAGAAGACTTCATGACAGTGGTAAGAAAATATATGTAACTGGCTCAAATGCAAGTATGCTGAGTAGAGAGTTAGGAACACATCTTACTGGAAGGCACATCATTTTTTCGTTATATCCTTTTTCCTTTAAAGAATTTTTAAAGTTAAAACAGCATGATATAAAATCGCTTAATAGGCTAACTACAGAACAAAAAGGCACTCTTAAAAAATTTTTTAATGAATATTTAGAAAAAGGAGGATTCCCAGAATATCTGCAGACCGAAAAAGAAGAATATTTAAAATTCGTGTACGAAAATATCTTGTATCGCGATATTATCACTAGATATAATTTACCTCACGAAAAAACAATTAAAGAAGTTGTTTACTATGCTGTGAGCAATATAGGTAAAGAAATTAGTTTCAATCAGTTGCGAAAACTGACACAATTGTCAAGCGCAACGACAATCAGAGAATATTTTGAGTTTTTAGAAAATAGTTATCTCACATTTTTAATTTCAAGATATAATCGCTCCTTAAAAAAACAGATATACTATAATAAAAAAGTTTATTTTATTGACACCGGAATGGCAAATATATTAGGATTCCGAACAAGTGATGATATAGGCAGAATGTTAGAAAATATTGTATTTTTGCAGCTCAAACGACAGAATAAAGAAATTTATTTTCACAAAGAAAAATATGAATGTGACTTTGTGATAAGGAAAGGTATTCAAATTGTCAAAGCAATTCAAGTAACACATAACTTAGAAGAAAATAGAGCTAGAGAAATCGATGGATTACTTGAAGCACTTAAAATGTATAAACTCAAAGAGGGATTGATACTTACATCAGATCAAGAAGAAGAAATAATCGAAAATAAGAAAAAAATAATAATTAAAACAGTATATAACTGGTTATTAGAAAATAATTAAATATTCAAATCATATCTTTACCGGTAAAACCAAGTCAAGATCTCGTTCCCTACACTATTTTACTGATAAAACCGAGTCAAATCACATCAAACAAATTTTATAAATGAATACTTATACATATCTTTGAGTAGGTGATTATTGTTAGACATTGTAAAAATTGCTTAATACCTGAAAACTTTCCCAATGTAAAACTGAATAATGACTACATCTGTAATTTATGTATGGGTAGAGAAGATAGGATTAAAAACGATAGAGTGTCGAATAAAAAATTGTTAACAGAATTTAAAGAATACATCGATAAAACTAAAGGACAAGGAAAATATGATTGTGTTCTTCTTTACAGTGGTGGAAAAGATAGTTCTTATATGCTCTATTTGCTTAAAGAAAAATACGATTTGAATGTCTTATCAGTGAATGTAGAAAATGGATTAGAACCTCCCATTACTCATGAGAACATTAAAAATGGAATAAAATTTTTTAATGTTGATCACATAACAGTCAGACCAGAAAATGATTTATTAAAAAGAATTTATTGTCAAAAGATATTAGACACTGAAGGAAAAAGCTATGGTGAAAGTATTTGCCATACCTGTCAGAAACTCATAGTTAGTGCTGGTCTAAATATTGCAGCTAAAAAAAATATTCCCCTGGTTATAGCTGCTTACTCATCAGATCAAAAAGAAATGGCAGAATGGGCAATAAAAAACTTATATAATAGCTGGGTCCCAAAGATACTTTATAGCAAAAATTTCAGCGAAAAAGACAGAAGCTATTATTGGGATACTAAAAAATATGAAAGTATTCCTAGACTTTTTTTCCCTCTCCTTTATGATTCGACCAGTATAAAGGATATAATAAATATACTTGAAAAAAAGAAGTTGAATACTAGAAAAAAACTAAGTTACCTTTATACTAATTGTCATATGGGGTGGTTAACAATTTTTCTAGATTTATATACTAATAATTATTGCCTCTATCTGAGACAGATATTCAGTCAAATAAGGGACGAAAAAACAAGTCGTTTAAGATGGTCAGTACTTAAGCCCGCTGGATGTTGGCTTATTAAGCACAGATTATTTAAAGGAAAAGAAATAAAAAAAGCATTGGATCATATTGATTTATCACTTAATGACATTGTGAAATAATTACTAAATATCTTATTGACACTTATTTTTAATCACCGTGAGAAGATCAGATTTTTTACCATTAAAAAGGAGTTCAAATCTCGTTTTGTCTGATAGATGTCAGAATGATTAAAAGCTGAACCATTATTTTGTAATCGATTTTGGTATTCCAATCCATCTAGGTGTCCTTTTCATATATTCCAGGTAATCTTTTCCATACTTTTTAAGACAATATTGTTCTTCAGCAGGTGCATATATCATGTGAAAACTTTGCATTATTATTGTAAGTAGTAGAAACACCCATGAAACACTAGCCATGGTTATACTTATAAATATCAAAGTTACTGCTACATATAGGGGATGTCTTGAGTAACGGTATGGACCTTTGGTGAAAGGTTTATCAGTTGAAGTAGTCCGAGAAATAAAAGTAGCGGATAGAGAAATAACAAGTGCTATTAGGAAGATTACTAAACCTATGAAAAACCATACTTTTCCTAATTGCA
>CAZHIY010000271.1:0-3160 GCA_964533085.1 uncultured Thermoplasmatales archaeon
GGGTGAAGTCTTGTTCCTTTAATGATTTGTTCTGTTCTAGCTCCATTTTTTCTTAATAAATAGATATATATTCGTGATCTAGCTCTAGATTTTAGTATATCATTTACTGCTTTTTCGATGCTTTTGTCTCTGTTTACTGCTGCTTTCCGCATTAAATTTACACCAATTTTATTTATTTTTGTTAATAAATACGTGGGTTTCTTAGTTTATATAGTTTTTCATTTTGTCGCCAATAAAACGACAAAACATTTTGCACTTTTTTGAGAGAAAACGACAAGTTATTTTCTCCTGTAAACGTAAAAAATAAAAATGTCGTCAGGGAGACGATGATATTACTTGAAAAATGGTAAAAAAAGAGTAGAAAATCAATAAAAAATAAATTGAATGAGGGCCTAGCTTTGAGGGAGGAAAAAAAGTATGAAAAAGTAGATTATTCTAAAAATTCATTTTTATTTCCAGACTAGGCCCTTACAATATTAACAATTGTTAATTAGTATTTATACTTTATGTTATTTGAATAAAAAATGTGAAGGATTACTATAGTTCTAAAAGTAGTCCTAGTGTTGAGAAGGATTTTGAGAATCGTTCCTTAAAAGCCTATATGTCATATGGTTCTTTTTCTGGGCGCCAATCAATATTTTTATAATTTTTGTTATAAATATGATAAGGTAAAAAACTCAATATCTTATATTTTAATCCAATCCAATCATCCCAATAATTTCTTTTCCATTTATTATAATATTCACAGTCCCCACATAAATTCAAGGTATTATTAATAAAATTATTTTCATAAAACCTATTGAATTTCACATCGCTGAATTCACATTCCCATACACTAAATTTTATCCCATAATAATTGTTTATTATATTGTTTTTATAGATATTATTAAATCGACAGACGAGTAGATATGGTGCACTTAACAAAATTCCAATATCATTTTCTGAGATACTGTTTTCAAAAATATCTATAAAAGGCCAGCCTTCTATTTCAATACCAATTTTATTATTCTTAATTTTATTTCTATATATATAATTCTCATAATCCATTGAATCTAAAGTTTCAATCCTTATTAATGTAATTTCATTACTTGATGGAAGCACACTAGAACCAACAAATATGCCAATTATATTGTTTGCAATATAATTATCATAAATACTGTTAAGGTCAGTGTAGTCTAAAAAAATACCAAATTCATTATCAATTATAATATTGTTATTTATATCGTTTGAATTTGCTATATAATAATTATCTATCCAGATACCAGTTTGTGGATTGTTTCTGATAATATTTCCAGAAATATTATTATTACTTGAAAAAATCTCTACACCTGAATAATTACCATATTTTCCTCCCGCATTTTTTATTGTAAAACCGCTAATATTCACATAACAATTATCCATATCTATTTGGATAACAGAACTTATTCCACCACCATCAATAATTGTAGACTCTTTATCTTCACCTATTAGACTTATTCCGTATCTTTTAATATTAACATTTTCATAATAAATCCCATTGTATACAAAAACTGTATCACCATCAGATGCATCATCTATTGCATTCTGTATCTTTGTATAGTTACCTGGTCCTGTTCCACCGACATAAAGAGTATTACCATCAGAATTTGGAATAGAGGATTTCTTTACATAATCAACAGCAACTGATAAAGTTATACACGTTCCCAGAAATAGGATTGTTATTCCAACACATAATAGGATGTTCTTATGCATAATCTAACTCCATAGAGTCTCTTTACCCTTAAGTATTCAATTAGTGTAGCTAATTTTACTTTAATGTAGCAACTGTAAGGAATCCGCCTATATGTCCGCCAAAGTTGTTTGGAAGGATTAATCTCTGAGATATATAACTTCCAGTAGCAATATTTTCTAGATTACCTGGACTTATAATTTCATCATGATCTAAATTTCCAGCTTTATCATAGGCTGTAGCACGCGGAATAAACGTACCTGGTAATGGATAATAGAAATAGGTCCACTGATACTCAGGTCCAGATCCATAAACAGTTTCTTGCAATTCATTATTAATGTAGAACTCAACGCGGTCCATACCACTCATGTCATCGGTTGCTGTTGCAGTAAAGACGAATTCCCAACCATGCCATGGATTCCAACCAAGTACCTCATAGATGAGATTAATTTCTGGTACTGTTTGGTCCATGTCGATTGTAAATGAGTTCTTTGTTGCTTCGACATTTCCAACATAGTCAATAGCCCAGTATTCTACAAGTATGTCGTTTCCATCCTGTGTAATGACAAAGCTTCCGTGGTCTCCTTCAATTATTTGTTCTCCTCCACCGTTAATTGTGTATCTAATTTCTTTTACTCCAGATGATACATCATTGGACCATGGATCATTTGCGTCTAGTGTTACTCTTACATCGTCGATATACCAATCGTTTTCACCAGTTGGTTCTGCTGGATCTAATATTGGTGGGAAGTCACTATCTGGTTTTGTATCGTCAACACCTACTCCCCAACGTACAAAGTTATTCTTACTTACATCATCAGGGTCTGATGGTAAATTCAAGAATAGACCATAGCGGCCTTCGTTTGCAAATGTGAAATCTGCAAAGTTAAGTTCTCTTGAACCACCAAGTGGGCTTGTAAGATCAATATTGCCGATTTCGTCAGTGTAGACTTGTGTTCCATTTTCTGAATCAGTTATAAATTCCCAAATATCTGCATAACAGGTTAGGTCCTCATATGGGAATGTACCATAGTTCATCACAACAACATCAATGCCTTTGGTTCCAGGTTGAATCCATGCCTTTATTGATGGTGGTCCACCTGTGTTTCCATCTAGTTTGAAACAAAGATCATAGGCGTGTCCCCATATATATTGAGAGCTTTTCCATCTTGGATAGCCCCAATATGGTAAATCTGCTTTACCCATACAGCCTTTGTTTGGTGCTGTTAAAATATAAGCGATATCTTCCGTTTTTCCATCTGGTTGAATAGCTACATACCATTTACCTGCTGGAATAGTGACTTCTTCTTCTAATAAGAAGTCTACAACTACATCAAGACGACTGAAATAGTATGTACCGGTTGTATTTTCTGTAAATGAAGCGGCTTCAAAGTACATATCTGGTTCTGGATATTCATCTAATGAAGGATCACAATCATCTATATCCTTAAA
>CAZHIY010000272.1:0-3142 GCA_964533085.1 uncultured Thermoplasmatales archaeon
CAATTGGGATTATAACTCACAGGGAAACTATTGGGATGATTATAATGATTATGATAGTAATGAAGACGGTATAGGTGATAATCCATATACAATCTCCGGAGGTAGTAACCAGGATAGTTATCCACTTGGTGATTTTTTAAGTCCAAATCAGCAGCCAGTTGCATATATAGATTCAATTACCCCCAATCCTGCAACTCAAGGTCAAAATGTAAATTTTAATGGTATATATTCTATGATTATGTCTATAATTTTCATAATCAAATGGTGTAATAATATCTAACAATGAGGATTTCTCAACCTCAAGTCTTTCAGTAGGTACATATACAATCACCTTTAGAGTCCAAGATGATGATGAATTATGGTCAAGTTATAAGACCGCGACATTAACAATAATTTCTCCTGCAAATAAAATACCTAATGCATATATATTACAGCCTACAATTCCTTCATCAGATTATGGGGATAATGTAAAGTTTGAGGCATATGGTTCTGATTCAGATGGCACAATTGTCGAATATTCTTGGAGGTCGAGTCCAGAAGAAATAAATTCAGCAGAGAAATCATTTACTAAAAACGACCTACCAGTGGGACAATACACTATATATCTAAAGGTAAAAGATGACAATGGTGAATGGTCCTCAGAAGTATCAACAACCCTTACAGTAGTATCAGACGTGCCTGAAAATCAAGCTCCTGTAGCTGATCCTGGTGGACCATATAATGGATATGTAAATCAGAGTGTAACCTTTGATGCATCAAATAGCTATGACCCTGATTCTGGAGATACAATATCTTATAATTGGGATTTTGGAGATGGATCAACTAGTGAGGAGATATTTCCAACACATATATATTCAATTGGGGGAGATTATACAGTTAAATTAACTGTTATAGATAATCATGGAGCACAATCAAAGGTTTCGACTAATGTAAATATCACCCTGAAAGCAAATAACCAAAATGAAGGAAATGAAGAAAACAAGGAAGTTCCTGGTTTTGAAACAATTTTTATATTAATTGCACTAACAATACTAGTTTTTATTAAAAAGAAAAAGAATTAACTAGGGTATCCGCCAATCCTAAGGCTTGGGTCACCTAGTAAAACCCATTCTTCAACTGTTTTTCTATCGATTTCATCCTCATTAGGATGGAAAAATTTGATGTAATCATTTAATGTCTGACTGTGGACCATGCCAAGAGAGGCGTTTTCAATATCCTCAGATTCACTATAAACCTCGAAGAAATGCGTAGTAATATAACCATCACCTGTTTGAGTACTTCCTTCTCCTCCAACACCCCAACCTAGACCTGTGTTACCAATAGACGCAATTGATCCCCCTCGTTTCTGCCTGACAAGATTCCAACTAAAGCATCTTTGAATCCAGTAAAACTTACTAAAGCAATCTTCTGATTCGTCCCAAGTGAAGTAATCTGATCCAAGCTTCAAAATCCCTTTTAGAAATCTTATTGGAGCAACATCAAACATGCTGTTGTGACAACCACCAACAACAGAAATTGGAAGTTTATCCTTGTTTCGCAATTCTCCCATTTTAAAATTTATCAATGGATCAATCCATCCAGAATAATTCTCTGGCCAATGGGTTGACCAAACAATAGGACTACCGTGACCTGCAACAAATAAGAATCCACTACCTTCTGTAATTGCCGGATACAGACTAGTATTATCAAGGGTTTCATCTGATGCCCAGTATCTCTTTATCTCAAATCCAAGTGGTTCCATAAAACTTGCTGCATATTCATTCTCATACTCTCCTTCCCATATACCATCACCGAAGGGAACAGTATCGCCACCTGCAACAATCATATCTTTAAACCAGGGTTGGTTATAAGCAGAGATCTCATATTTTTTTATCTTATTTACAACTGTTCTAACCTCTCTATTATTGTTACAGGCAAGACGTCCAAGATAAACATCTGGATAAAGATCTAGAACATCCTTCTTATCTTCTTCATACCACCACCAACGTTCAGGGTCCCATATCCAAGTCCATTCAGCAAAAATATCATTACCATTAGAATCCCAATCCTCAAATTCAACCTCTTGAGTTGTTTCATTATAACGAAACACATCTGCAAAATAAAGATCACTAACATAAGTTTCATTCCAGTAGCTCCGATCGTGTGTATTGGAATATCGAACAGGAACATACCATCTTGCTCCAAATCCCTGACTACCGCCTATTAATAATACATATGTGGTATTCCAATTTTCAATTGCATCCTTAATAAATAATTTAATCTCCTCAGCTTTATCTCTTGCGTTATACTGTTTGTAAATTGACTCAGTTGTCTGTATTATTGTAGAAACACCCATACTTTCTTTATGAGATGCTAGTGGTAAAACATCTCTTTTTAATCTTTGTGGAGTAATAATCACGAGATCATATTGAGATTCAATTGGAAATAAATTGATATCTTTTTCAAATGTTACCTTCACATCCAGAGTATCAATAGAATATATTGTATCTTCAGAAGGTAAATATCTAACCGGGTAACAACGAACATTTAAGAATAAGACACGCTCATTACCGTCAAGACCGCAACCAAAACTATATTCATACCATTTATCCGGATAAAGGGTTGAACCTAAGTAAAAATCTTTGTTTTCCGGTGTATTTCTAATATAATCATTTGGATTTTTCATGGAAATCAGTGGAACTGGCATAGGTGCTGGTTCAATTCTTCCAGTAATTGTTTCCTGCTTTATTTCTGACGTTGTGCATTCAACATCTATAATTTTTGTTCCAAAAGGAAACTTAAAAGTCTTTACATAGACAGGAAGCATTGGTTTTCCAGAATCTTTCAAAAAAGTATTTGCTTCAGCAATATCTATAGAAACATATTCACCTTTTGATTCTACATTTAACTGTGAAAAAGTTATATTTTCAAATTTTTCAGCAATTCCATTCGAATTGTCTTTATTTGTATCCAAGGCATTTACATTTATACTTGAAAAAACAAAAATTATTATTACCAATAATGGTAGTATCTTTATTTTCATATTGTTGTTCTCCCCCATTTTATAATCTTATATAATTAAGTATATTATTATTTAAAGGTTTGTAGTATGTAATGTCAAGTGACATCGCCAACATTCATGTAAAAAAGATATTAGCAGGAC